>JBCAWW010000223.1:0-7863 GCA_038534415.1 Bacteroidota bacterium
GCACTCGATTGTTCACTTTGCCTTCACATTCTCTTCAAATACAAAGTGAACAATCGAGTGCTCAAATCATTTTGATGATTAGGTGCATATTTCTACTGCCATTTTCGTTATATCCCAAACTTATCTCTATGAAAAGCTTTTTGCTCAGATTGACGCCTTTTGTTCTCCTCTTGGGGCTTATTGCCTGTGATCCGATTGGTTTAGGACCTAATCAAGATTCGGAGGTCCGTTTTGATATGACCGATCAAGATGGAAATGCTTACTTTGCCGATAATCTGAGCTTTGAGCTAAGGCAGTTTAGTTCTTCAAATCCATCGAGTAGCCTACAAGCGCCTCCTATCCTTTCGGGAGATTCGAGCTGGGTGATAAGAGTGGTCAATGTGGATACACGGATGATTGAAGAGCTTGATAGCTTAAATGATCTGGGTTTCAATTTTCAGTTTTATCAGAAAGAGACCAACGACCTTTTAGAACTGGACCCCATTTGCTCCTGCCTCAATTATCCTGATGCAACTAGCTTCATGGAGCGTTTTTTTGCCAATACGACGGACTTTAGCGACAATCAACGAATCTTCGTCTCTTACCGCAAAACCTTTGCGATTTATAATATTGAACCTTGGCAGGAAGCCGAGAGCACTTTTGAGATTACTGCTGCGAGGCGAGAAGAAGACAAAATTTATTTGAAGGGCAATTTTGACTTTTCCTTTGGCTCTAGCACTGGAAGTGATTTCTTCAGACTAGAGAATGGTAGCTTCAAATTTGATATTGCCTACTAGCGATCGACCCCTTAGCCTATTTTTCTCCTCTGTTGTTGCAAGCTTTTCGCTAGGTTTTGGAAGCCTTATATTAAAACGTAATTTTGCCATCGCAAAAAGCGTATTTAATCCTTATGGCAAGAGTTTTAACAGGCATTCAAAGCACCGGAGTACCCCATCTTGGCAACTTATTGGGCGCGATTTTACCCGCAATCCAATTAGCCAATGACCCTAGCAATGAGTCTTATTTGTTTATCGCAGACCTGCATACTTTGACATCGATCAAAGAGGGACCGCTCATTCGCGAAAACACTTATCAGACTGCTGCTGCTTGGCTCGCCTGTGGCTTAGATACAGACAAATCAGTTTTTTACCGTCAATCAGATATTCCTGAGGTGACAGAACTGACCTGGTATCTCAACTGTTTCATGCCCTATAGCCGCCTCAAATTGGCGCACTCTTTCAAAGACAAGGCAGATCGTCTTGATATGGTGAGTGGAGGATTATTTACCTATCCTGTGCTGATGGCTGCCGATATCATGCTCTATGATGCGGAGATCGTTCCCGTAGGGAAAGACCAAAAGCAGCACCTCGAGTTTACTCGCAATATGGGGGAAGCCGTCAACCGTACCTATGGGGAGGATACCTTGGTGATACCGGAGGCTCAGATCGACGAAAAGGTCATGATCATCCCTGGGACAGATGGTGAGAAAATGAGTAAATCTCGTGGCAATACCATCGTGCTCTTTCAACCCAAAAAACAGCTCAAAAAGCAAGTTATGGGCATTGTGACTGATAGCACTCCGCTAGAAGAACCCAAAGATCCCGACACTTGCAATGTATTCCGACTATATGAGTTATTGGCCGATGAAGCCCAAATCGCAGAGATGCGTAGCAATTACCTCGGTGGCAATTATGGCTATGGGCATGCCAAGAAGGCATTGTTGGAATTGATTTTGGACCGCTTCGCGGAACAACGAGAGCGTTTTGATTACTATATGGCCAATCGTGATGAGTTGGACGCAAAGCTTGCTGAGGGAGCCGAAAAAGCCCGTGCAGTAGCTAGTAAGACGCTCAAGCGGATGCGTGAGCGCCTAGGATATAGAGGATAAACAAAAATTGTTTTAGCGTACTTCGGTGATCTCTACTTCTCGGCCCTCTTCGAGGAACGCTACTTTGATGCGTTTTTTCTCAACGGAGCCAAGGCGGTTAAGACGGATAACCATCACTTCGCCTTCTCGGACCCAATCCAATTGCGTAACGTAGAAATCGGGATAAGAAAGATCACCAATCGTACAGATCGGCTGATCTCCATCCGTCTGGCGTATGGTCAATAGGGAGGCACTACCTTCTGGAAAGACTTTTTGTACGATCAACATACGGTCTGCACGATGACCTTCTGGGCCCCAACCATAAGGATTTAGAGTGACCAAATTGTTGGTAATCACTCCGGGGAAGCCATCTGGAAATCGAAATAGATCATTTTGTATCCGGATCGCTTCTCTGTTTTCCAAAAAGACCCTATCGCTTTTGAGTACTTGGTTGCCAAAAATGAAAAACTCCTGATCCTGCGGTAAACTGTTCAAATGGTAAGACCGTATGAGGAAGCGTTCGGCGCGGCCGGACTCAAAGTTAAAAGACTCATACCGAAAGGGCTGACTGACAAAGCCTACTTCGGTCAATTTATCACTGATGAGACCTTCTTTGTAGATCAGGCCTTCAACCTCAACCTGACAGGGGATCCAATCATCCATGGTATAGATTCCTAAAGGTCTAAAGTTCAACTTGCCAAAGACTTCATTAGGTACCGGCGTGAAATTGGTATTGAGGGGAGTTCTGAGATTGATCTGGTTGAAAGTAAAGGGGCGATTTGGCTCGCGATAAGAAGAGCTAGACAATATGGGCTTGGCAGATGAGCCATAGGTATTACTCTTGAAGACATCTACCATCATGCGCAGATTTCTCAACTCAGGTAGTTGTACAAATCCGAGGGCCTGAGGACTAAACTTCGCAGTAATCCGATAACCGTCGCCACTTTCGTGCTCTTCTGCTAGATACTCGATGCCTGCCTCTAGATCTCCCAACTTAATAGACATTCCCTGTTCGATCCATCTCATCTCTTTGCGATTGAGATGGATAGGTGGTCGATTGTCGGGAAAGAGGGCAAACTGCACCATACCATAGGGTACTTGGGCATTTTTGAGCAATTGAGGGATGGGCAAGCGCAAGCTATCGCGGATGATTTGCTCTCTGCTAGGATAGTCAAATGCTTGCAAGAAGCTGTTGCGGTCTATCCCATTGGCATAGTCAGAGTAGGCGCTAAAAAAGCGAGGCGGCTCGGGTAGATCACCACGCGTTTGTATAGGCTCTGCTGCTATGTAATTGGGATGAAATTGATATTCAAAACTTTGGGGGTAAGCACTCTTAGGGAGGGCAAACCAAATCTCCACGTGGTCTGACAACCTAAAGTTAGGATGCATATTGATGTACTTATCTGTGACATCAATGACCAGGGTGATACTAGAACCATCCGAGTACAGCGCAACACTGGCTGACTGCGGGGCATTAGTAGTCGGAGGGAGATTGCGACTCTTAACCGCTGGAAACAATTGTTCCAGGGAAAAGTCGGGCTTTTGACCGAGCAAGGAAGCCGGCAATAAAAAGCACAATAGGAGTATGCGGGTGGCAAGATTCATAAAGAGTGATACCTTTCCAAACCAGTGAACGAAATATACTAGCTTTGGGTAAGTACTTTTCTCCGTTATTTTTAAATCACTAACATCTGGGTCAAATGTTTGGGATTTTTGGCGATTATTTTAGACTTGATAGGTCTACGACAATCCCTTTGATCTTTTTACTAGCGAGACTCTTTTTGACTTGGTTGGCTTGTGTCCGTTTGTCATATGGTCCTACAAGTATCCTAAAAACGGGTTTTCCGTCCTTAAGGCTGCTTTGCACCATTGTATTTTGGATTCCTTTGTCAGAGAGTTCGTCCATGGCGGCCATCAATCGATAAAAATTAAAGAAAGCGCCAACTTGTACGCCATATCCTTCAGAGTCCAATTTGAAGGCTACAAACTGATATAGGGCAGGGGTATACTTCTTGGCATCCTCCATGCCTGGAGCAGGATTAGCTACTTCAGCAGCAGTGCTAGCAGGAGAAGCGTTCCCGGAGGGAGCGGCCTCATTACCTGCCCCAATTAGGTTCCCTGCATGATCTCTAAGCGGTAGATCGCCTACATTGCGTGGCGGAGTCGGCAGGGTATTGGGAGGACTCGAAGCAACTGTGCTCGGACGGGAGCTAGTCGGCCTGCCTACATTGGCATTGTTGCTTGTAGGACGAGTACTAGTGTTATTGGCAGGAACATTATTGCTAGCAGAGGCGCTAGAGCCTACTACCTCTATTTTGACCGGGGCAACGCCATCGCGTACTAAGCCAATTTGAGCGGCTGCCGCGTAAGAAAGGTCAACAATTCTACCAGCCTTATGAGGTCCACGGTCATTGACTTTGACGACCACAGACTTGCCATTATCGGTGCGAGTAACCTTTAATCTCGTCCCAAATGGTAGAGTACGGTGTGCAGCAGTGAGTTTATTTCTGTCGTAAGGTTCACCACTCGCGGTAGGTTTGCCCTGAAAGCTATCGGCATAATAAGAAGCCTCTCCTCTTTCAGTTTGAGCGGTCAATAGCGTCAGCATCAGCATCATACAGCAAAGGATGGATGCGATTTTGAGACTTTTTTCCATAAATTTCAAGAGTTTGTTTGTTGTTGTAATGTACGCAAAGTACAATTTTTTAAAGTTTATCCATATTTCAGCTAGTCTGCAAAGCCTCGATTGCACTATCTTTGACCTTAATGGAAATTCAAATTTATACTGACGGTTCCTCACGTGGTAATCCTGGCCCTGGCGGTTATGGAGCGGTTATGATTTATGGTCAACATCGCAAGGAGCTTTCTCAAGGCTTTCGTAAGACGACCAACAATCGTATGGAATTGCTCGCGGTGATCGTTGCATTAGAAGCGCTCAAAAAGCCAGGCATGCAGGTGGTGGTCTATACTGATTCTCGCTATGTCGAGCAGGCTGTAAGTAAAAAATGGGTTTTTGGCTGGGAACGTAAAAACTTTAAAGACAAGAAAAACCCAGACCTCTGGAGACGATTTCTGGTAGTGTTTCGCAAACACCATGTGCGCATGCAATGGGTCAAGGGCCATGCTGGACATCCGCTCAACGAGCGCTGCGATGAATTGGCAACCACCGCAGCCGATGGCTACGATCTATTGGTAGACACTGGCTTTGAAGCGGCTCAAAACCCTAAAGGCGGGGATTTGCTTTAGTCAATTGTCTATAACTCACAAACCAAGCCTCATGAATAAACATATACTCCTTACGCTATTATTATTTAGCGGACTATTTGCCTCTGCTCAACAGAGCAAAAATGTCAGCTTTCTCGGCAATTTGACCTATGCAGATGAGCTCAACGACATCTGGGGATACGTCGACAACCAAAACAATGAGTATGCATTAGTAGGTCTTACCACTGGCGTATCCATTGTAGACGTCAATACGCCTACCAATCCAGTCGCTCTCCACTTCATGCCAGATACTTTTTCCAATTGGCGTGATCTCAAGACGTTTGGCAGTTTTGCTTATGTCAGTAATGAAACCGCTGGCGGCATCCGTATTATCGATATGTCTGGCCTTCCAGCGAATGTAGCTTATAAAGATACCGTCATGGCAGGCGTCACTACCTCCCACAATGTCTATATTGATGAGGGCTATCTATATGTGGTTGGAACCAACAACTACAATGGAGGTATGGCCATATTTGATCTCAATCTAGATCCTTGGCATCCTAGCTTCGTGGGAAGTTATGATGTCCGTTATGTGCATGACGTTTACGTTCGTAATGATACTGCTTATCTCGCCGAGATTGTCAACGGTTTTCTAAGCATCGTCGATGTAAGTGATAAAGCAAACTTGCAAACCATAGGTGAACGCACCTACAATGACGCTTTTACCCACAATACTTGGCTGAGTGACAATAGTAATATCTGCTACACCACCGACGAATACGACGAAGCCTACATCAATGCTTGGGATGTCTCTGATCCTAGCGATATCAAATTTCTAGATCAAATCCGATCAAGTGTTAGCAATGAGGCTGCTGCTCCGCACAACACGCATGTCCTCAATGATTTTTTGTACACCTCCTATTATCGAGATGGGCTTCACATCACCGATGCGAGTCGCCCTGGCAATTTGGTCGAAGTGGGCTATTATGATACTGCGGATACCTTAGCGGGAGGTGGTTTTAATGGGGCTTGGGGTACTTATCCCTTTTTGCCCTCTGGCTCAATCCTCGTCTCCGATATCGAAAAGGGACTCTTTATATTACAAGCCAATGTACAGCAGGCTTGCTATCTAGAAGGTAATATCACTCGTCAAGACAATAGTGCTCCTCTAAGCAATGTAGAGGTTCGTTTTCTCTCCGATCCGACTTTTGATTTTAGTCGTACCAATGGTGATTATGCGGTTGGGATCGCCGATGCGGGAACTTATGAGCTAGTGTTTTCCAAATATGGCTTTGAAACGGATACCATAACGGTCGTCCTTAGCAATGGACAATTGGTCATCCAAGATGTTGCCTTGGTGCCGCTGCCACGAACTGATTTGACCATCATTGTGGAGGACGCAAATACCAATCAACCGCTTGCAAATGCTATTATCGAGCTGACGGCGCCTATGGAAGCCGCAGTTTTTGAGTTCACAACCAATAGTGCGGGCACCTATCAAAACAATGATTTTGTCATCAATCCCTATGAGCTAATCGTCGGCAAATGGGGCTATATCTCGCAAAGTGCGGCGGTAAGCATCGATAGCGTCAATGATACGCTTACCTTTTTGTTGACACCAGGCTACTATGATGACTTTGCTTTAGACTTTGGTTGGACCGAGTTTGGCAATGCTGTTCGTGGCCGCTGGGAGAGAGGAGAACCGATCGGTACTTATGAGACCTTCCTTGGGCTAGGGATTCAAAATCCGGAATTTGACCTTCCCAACGATATTGGGGACGAATGTTATGTAACGGGCAATGATGGGGGAGATGCCTTTGGTGATGATGTAGACCGTGGCTTTACACAATTGATTTCACCCCCCATGGATCTAACGATCTATGAAAACCCTAAGATCCATTACTCTTGGTGGCTGCTCAATTATACCCTGCGCAATGGCGGCGGCATTGGCAATGACTTCCTCGCTCTAAGCCTTACCGATGGCGTCGATACCTTTGAGGTCAAAAGGTATGGAGGAGATTTTGACACTACGTGGAACGCTACCACCGAACTCTACGTGCGACAGTATTTTGACTCTTTGACCAATCCTTTTCAACTGATCTTCTATACCCAAGATTTAGAAGCGAGTAATGCAGATGCGGTCGAAGCTGCCATTGATGGCTTTTCAGTAGTGGAAGGGCCGCCGACCAATATTGAAGCGGATGAGATCGCTTTGTTTCATGTGAGAGCATATCCCAATCCCGTAGGAGACGTCCTTTATCTCGACTATCAATTGCCAGTAGGATGGCAGGCAGACAAGCTAGAACTGGAACTTTTTGACCTGCAAGGAAGACAGCTTTTACTCGATATTGCCGCAAAAAACGAGCAGCAAATCCGCCTAAACTTCCTTCAGCCCAGTGGATTTTATATTCTGAGGCTTAATTACGATGGACAGTTCATCCGGCAGATCAAACTATTGAAGTAAGGATAGCGGGCTTATCGCCCCTAATATATTTGAAGCAACGGGCAAGTATGTGTAATTTCTCATATGCTTGCCCGTTTGCTATTCTTTAGCTTGCTCACCATTATTTCATTTTCTCTCCCCGCGAATGTCCTCAAACCGACCATCGAATATGAAGTGGATCTCATCCGCTTGATATGGTCTGTCGCGGAGGATGACGCTGTCCAATCGTTTGTAGTCGAAAGGAGTGAAGAAGGCGGTTATTTTACCGCCGTCGAAGAAATATCGGCGCTCTACTTCAATAATCCTGCTTTGGATTTTCGCGATAAGAGTTACCAGATTTTAGCTGGGTATCCTCATAGCGAAAATCCAA
>JBCAWW010000224.1:0-7843 GCA_038534415.1 Bacteroidota bacterium
CCGGCAGCAGTAGCTTGATCAGCAGCGCGGTCAAAGTGGTGAGGCGCAAAAAATTGGTGATCGAATAAGGTGTTATTCCTGTTGATCCGTTAATATAATGAGTGAAGTATCGAGACTTTTCTTGATACTTCACTTCTCTTTTCACTTGCTTTCATCAAATGGTTATGAAAAGATACTTTTACTTCCTTATTGCCTGCCTTCCCCTCCTTTTTTCGCCTCTATTTTTTAGCTTCCAAGCTTCTTGGGAGGAGCGTAACGCCCAATCTGTACAAACAGTTCATGCTCAATTTCTCAAGGATTGGGCCCTTTTCCAGCAAAAGATAGACGAGACCATCGCCTTGACCAAAGAGCTTTACGACTTCGAAGAGGTCGAACAAATGCGTTGGAAGTTTCTTGAAGCGCGTGAGGCCTACAAACGCGCCGAATTCTTAGCGGCTTTTATTGATGAGGAGTACGTCCTACGTTTTATCAATGGGGCTCCTTTGCCCAAAATAGACCCTCAAGCGGCAAACGCCACTATCGTCGTTGAACCTAAGGGCATGCAGGTCTTAGACGAGATGATTTTTGCCGAAGACGCCGAAAGCCAACAATACAACATTCTCAAAAAACTATACGAGCTCAAAAAAAACGCAGCTCGCTTCTATGAATTTGAATCCGCTGCGCCATTATTGGCAAATCGTCAGATTTTTGAGGCCAGTCGACAGGCTTTAATTCGAGTGATGAGCCTTGGTTTGACCGGCTTTGATACGCCTGCTTCTGCATATGGGATTCAAGACAGTCGTGAGGTGTTTGTCTCGCTTCGCGGAACGCTCAGTGCCTATGAGGGGCAGCTGATAGAGGTAGATCCCGATTTGTACTTTGAATTGGATCAGCATTATGCGGGAGCGATTAGCTACCTCAAGCAAAATGAACGCTTTGATAAATTTGATCGCGCTCACTTCATCAAAAAATATCTCCAACCCCTATATGCGGGGCTAAAGCGGGCTCACCTCTCGCTGCAATATCAAACCATCTATGATATTTCGCCCCTCAAACAGTCAACCAACTACTTCGCAGACAATATTTTTTCGGACGATTTTCTCAATCCAAATTATTATACGTCCCAAGAAACGGATGAGACCGAATACCCCGCCCGCAAGGCACTAGGTAAGCTGTTGTTTTATGATCCCATCCTCTCCGAGAGCAAAACCATGGCCTGTGCTTCTTGCCATCAGCCCGAAAAAGCGTTCACCGACGGTGAAACCAAAAGCCTAGCCGCCGACGGTATCAGCCGCCTCGATCGCAATGCTCCGACCGTGATCAATTCACTTTTTGGCAATCGCTTTTTCCACGATTTGCGTACCAGTGAGCTTTCCCATCAGATGGATCATGTCATCTTCAGCGAGCTGGAGTTTCATACCGATTACGCCAGCATATTTAAAACCCTCAATCAAAGTGAGGAGTACCAAAAATTATTTAAAGAGACCTTTCCAGGGCAACGCAATCCCATCAACGCCCACACTTTCCAGACTTCGATGACCGCCTTTGTGCGTTCTTTGCGTAGCTTCAATTCGCCCTTTGATCGCTATATGCGCGGCGAATTGGCTGAGATCGATCCGGCAGTGGTGAGAGGTTTTAACCTTTTTATGGGCGAAGCCGCTTGTGCAACTTGTCATTTTGCTCCCGTCTTCAACGGAACGGTTCCCCCCCTATATCACGAGTCTGAAAGCGAAGTGCTAGGGGTACCCGAAGATCCCTACGAGCCTCGCCCAAACTTGGATCCAGACCTCGGTCGCTATGAAAACAAGCGCCTTAAGGAAAAGGTCGATTTTAATCGCCATGCTTTCAAAACCCCTACGGTTAGAAATATCGCCCTCACTGCTCCTTATATGCACAATGGTGCCTACGAAAAGCTGGAAGATGTGATGGACTTCTACAATAAAGGCGGAGGTATCGGCTTGGGTATCCATGTGCCTAATCAGACTTTGCCTGCTGATCTCCTTAATTTGAAGGACAATCAAATTGCTGATATCATCAGCTTCATGGAGGCACTGACAGATACTACGGGTATGACTGCTGTCCCAGAACGCTTACCTCTATTTCAAGATAGTGTCCATTGGAACGATCGGCCCATAGGAGGGAAATATTAAGTATTAAGACAATAGTATTTAGTAGGAAGAGGGTTTTAAATCGACCTCATTATGCCCTAATAATCGTTTTGCCTGTACTAAATACTAAATACTAAATACTAAATACTATCTACCTAATTGACCCGTCTTGCTCATGAATTTGAAGCCATTTCTTTTCGGACTAAGCCTACTCATTTTCTCTGCTTGTCAGAGTCCACCTTCTGGTCCGGCTTTAGCGGCGCAGTATTGTCAATCCTGCCATCAGTTGCCAAAGCCAGAGCAATTGGATCAGGCCACTTGGTCGGAGCATGTTTTGCCTCGGATGCGCTACTTTGTTGGACTCGATCAGATCGATCCTACTCGTCCGCCTGATTGGTGGGAAAGGGGAGAAGGAGGCAAAAAAGTTTTGCAAGCTGCGGTTTTTCCCCAGCAAGCGATGATGTCCGAAAAGGAATGGCAAATTTTACATGACTATTTTGTAGCAGCAGCTCCGCCCCAACTGAGCGTTCCCGATTTAGGGCCGCTTGATAGTTTGCATCAGTTTAGTCTTTCGTTGCCAGCCTTTAGGCTTTCTTCGCCTAGTACAACCCTCATTCAAATTCCTGAGCAAGGAGGCCTCATCTTGGGAGATGCCAATAGTCAAAAGGCCTATTTCTTTGATCAAAATCTGGACCTCCAACAAGCCGCTGCCACGCGCGAAGCTCCGGTCCACGTCTACGAAACGACCGCCGCCTATTACTTTACGGTTATGGGCAGCTTTTCTCCTACTGATGCTCCCCGAGGATTTTTGATGGCGCTCAGCAAACAAGCAGGGCAAGCCAAGGTCCTCCTGCCTGATTTACAGCGACCCGTTCATGCCGAGTATGCAGATATAGATGGCGATGGTTTGCTCGATATTTTGCTCAGTGAATTTGGCAAATGGTCGGGTGGCTTGGCTTGGTGGCAGGGCAAACAGGATGCTAGCTTCGAAAAGAAAAGCTTAAGACCTGTCTCGGGAGCAACTCAGGCATTGGCACGGGACCTAAATGCCGATGGTCGTTTGGATATTATTGCCCTCTTTGGGCAAGGGGAGGAAGGTGTTTTTGTCTTTTGGAATGAAGGCGGGGGCAAATTTCGCCCAGAGCAAGTGCTGCGTTTCCCGCCCTCTAGTGGCACTGCCAGTATGCAAGTGCTGGACTGGGACGATGATGGGCACTTAGATATTTTGCTTTCTCAAGGTGACAATGCTGACTATCCCCCCATCCTTAAACCCTATCATGGTCTGCGACTTTGGCGCAATGAGGGGCAGGGCCGCTTCGCGGAACGCTTCTTCTTAGCACTAGCAGGTGCCTACCAAACAGAAGTGCATGATTTTGATGGGGATGGTGATTTAGACATTGCGGCCATCTCTTTCTTCCCTGATTTTGCAGGTAATGAAAGCCGCTCCTTTGTCTATTACGAAAATCAAGGCGAGGATCAATTTCAAGGCCAAAGCTTTTCCGGCTTGAGTCAATTGGGGCGTTGGTTGGTGATGGATGCTGGTGATATAGACCAAGATGGAGATATCGATCTGGCTTTGGGCTCTCTCGCCTTTGAGGTGCCTGGGCAATCGCAATGGACTGATCTCTGGCAACGCCAAGGCATTGCTTTTGTGGTCCTAGAAAATGAATGGAAATAGCGAGAGAAGCGTTCGGCGAGTAGCCGTAAAAACCCTACAACTAGCCCGCTGACTGCCAAAGCAGCCGCTTACGCTCCAAATACTCGATCTCCAATTGGTTGCTGCAATTTGCAATGGCTTGAGCGAGAGATTGTAATGCCTGCTCAGGCTGCTGACTTTGCTGATAATACTCTGCCCAAAGGCCGTGATAGAGATATTGTCTTTGTTGCAGCTTGCTAAACGCGATCTCTTCTAAACAAATCTTGGCAGCTGCTAGGTCTCCTTTTTGGATGAGGACTAAGGCTTTGGACAATCGCACATTTGCCGAAGGCATCATCTCATACATCGCCTCATAGTGCCTCAAAATCTGCTCCCAATCGGTTTGGGCAAAGCTAGGCGCTTTGATATGCTCCATCGCGATGGCTGCCTCTAAGTGATAAATGGATTGATCCTCAAAAACGGTCGATTTTGCTAGGGCGTCATAGGCCAACTGGATCAAGGGTTGATACCATAGGCTGCGGTCTTGCTGTCTGAGGTCCACGATGGCGCCTGCTACAATCTTGGATTCGAGTCGAGCGGAGTGAAAGCAAAGCAAGCCAAATAAGGCATAAAGACTGCCGGTGCGAAAGTTTTCTTTTTGCATCAAAAGTTTGCAAAGCCTTAGGGCTTCGCCGCAGAGGTCTTTGCTGATCAGGATGTCGGGCTTGGTAGAGTGAAAACCTTCGTTGAAGATCAAATAGATAATCTGTAAAACCGCTGCTAGGCGTTGGGGCACCTCATGAGGAGCGGGGTAGGTGAGCGCTAGGCCCTTTTCTTTGATTTTTTGGCGCGCTCGGGCGAGTCGTTTTTTGATGGTCTCTTCCTTTTGCAGCAAAGCTGCTGCAATCTCCTTGCGCGAAAAACCCGCAATAGACCGCAGCGCAAAGGCAATTTGTTCTGACTGGGTAAAGGCCGGATTGCAAGCCAAAAAGATCATGCGTAGCTGACTGTCTGCTACTTCATGGTCGAGAAAATATTCGTTGATCTCAAGGGCCACAGCTCCGTGAACCACCTGCTCGTGTCGTGCTTTATTGGCGTTGACTTGGCGTAGCAAATCGATCACCCGATTTTTGGCAGCGAGGGTAAGCCAAGCCTCAGGATTGGGAGGGCGTTCATTGCGCCATTTGAGGGAGGCTTTGAGGAAGGTGTCTTGCACCGCATCCTCGATCAACTCCAAATGGGCCGGACCAAACAGCCGCGTCAAAATAGCGACCATCTTTCCATACTGATGTCTGAAAAGATGGTCGACCAGTTTATGTTCTGTAGGCTTATTCAAACTTCATCACTTCTCTGATTTCGACAGCGCCGCCGAGATCATAATCGGGGAAGTCTTGGGCGATTTTCACCACTTCTTCGGCATTATTTGCGGCTACGGTATAGTAGCCACCGATCAGTTCTTTGCTTTCGACAAAGGGGCCATCTGATACCACGCGCTCCGGTCCACTGACTCTGGTGCCCTTGCTCAACAAAGCTTCACCGCCTCTGAGGATGCCTTGTTTTTTCATTTTGTCGCCCCAAGCAAACCACTTGCTCATGCGGTCTTGTAGCTGTTCGGGAGAAAGGCCCAATTCTTCGTAATCGGCGCCGATAAATAGCATCATAAATTCTTTCATCTTGATTCCTTTTTATGGTTTTTAATCTGTGCCTAACACCCTTGTTATGCACTATTTACCCTATCACGAAGCGGCTGAGGCAAAAGGGGACAGCTAGACTAATTATTTTTTCAAAAGGATCAAAAACGGATTTTATCGTCCTCTCAGGCAAAGGAGAGCAGCGTTCTGCGCAGCAGTAACCCTAAAACTGAGTCAAAGCGTAAAGGATCACCCCTGAAGCGACCGAAACATTGAGGCTATGCTTGGTGCCAAATTGAGGGATTTCAAGCACTGTATCGGCAATATCTACTATCGCTTGCTGGACACCATCTACCTCATGTCCGACTACTACTGCATACTTTTGCCCTGCTTGGGCTGTGAAATCAGGCAGCATCACACTATTATGCGCTTGTTCGAGCGCCAGGATTTGATAGCCTGCTGCTTGCAGTTTTTTACAAACACTTAGGGCGTCTTCGGCGGCTTCCCAAGCTACACTTTCGGTGGCACCGATGGCCGTTTTGCGAATCTCTCGGTGCGGAGGTTTGGGGGTAATGCCACAGAGATAGAGTTTTTCTACCCTAAAAGCGTCGGCCGATCGAAAGACAGAACCAACATTGTGCATGCTTCTGACTTGGTCTAAGATCACGATGAGGGGGCGTTTTTCCGCTTCGCGGAACGCTGCTACACTCAGTCGATTGAGCTCGGCCAACTTGCGCTTGGGACGATTCATATGATTTTTAACATTTCGTTAGTACAAAACTAGCACCTCAATCTGTAAATTAGCACCTTAAATTTTTGTTAATGGCGCAAAACTCCACTGATCGTACAACCGAACTTCTCAAGAAGGTCCGCAAAATTGAAATCAAAACTCGTGGGCTCTCCAACCAATTGTTTTCTGGTGGCTATCAATCGGCTTTCAAAGGCCGGGGTATGTCTTTTAGTGAGGTGCGAGCGTATCAGTACGGAGATGATGTGCGCAACATTGATTGGAACGTCACAGCCCGCCTCGATGAACCCTTTATCAAGGTCTTTGAAGAAGAACGGGAATTAACGGTGATGCTACTGGTTGATGTAAGTGCTTCTACGCACTTTGGTACCTACATCAATGCTGACAATCAGCCACAACGCAAGCAGGATCTAATTGCTGAGATATGTGCGGTATTGTCTTTCTCTGCCATCAACAACAATGATAAGGTAGGTTTGATGATGTTTACTGAGCAAACGGAGAAATTTCTTGTTCCTAAGAAGGGGAAGAATCATATCCTCCGCATCATCCGAGAATTGGTAGAGCCAGAGACCGAGGGCAAAGGAACAGATATCGGGGAAGCATTACGTCATTTGACCAATATGCTCAAGAAGCGTAGCATCCTTTTTGTGATTTCAGATTTTATGAACACGGGCCCCGATTATAAGGAGGCTTTGACGATCGCTAGACGTAGGCATGATGTAGTCGGATTGCACATCTTCGATGAACGCGAAGCCGAGCTCCCCAATGTCGGATTGGCTCGCGTACAAGATGCTGAAAGTGGGCAAACTATTTGGTTGGATACAGCCCAAAAAGGGGCTCGCGAAGCCTATGGAAAATGGTATCAAGACAACCTCAATCGCACCCGTGAAACATTTTTAAGAGCTGGGGCAGATTTTATCAGCATCAACACCCGAGAATCATACGTACAAGCCCTCCTGTCCTTATTTTCGAGCCGAGAGAAGCGTCGATAAATACGCAAGTCTTAGCCCCCAGACGCACTTTTTTTTCCCTAAAAGCCTGCTATCTTTGCTACTCAGCCTCTGAGAATTGAAGCAATCAAAAACCAATTATCACTTACATGCTAAAAACAAATTGTACCTGGGAACACCCATACGAACCTGCTAAAGCTTACAGTAAGCGTGTGGCCTATTTTTCGATGGAATTTGGTATCGACCCAGCCTTTAAAATATATTCTGGTGGTTTGGGTTACCTTGCTGGCTCTCATATGCGTAGTGCATATGCCGAAAAGCAAAATATGATCGGGATCGGCATGTTGTGGAAGTTTGGCTATTATGATCAAGTTAGAGATGCTAACAGCCAGATGAAAGCCCTCAATCGGGAACGCTATTATTCTTTTCTAGAACCAACTGATATTATCGTTCCGGTCAAAATCCGTGATCACGAAGTCAAGGTGCAAGCTTTTTATTTGCCACCTGAAGTCTTTGGCACTGTGCCGATGTATTTCCTGACCACGGACCGCGAAGAGTTCAATGACTATTTGTCTTGCACGATCACGCACCAACTTTATGACAATAATGAATCTGCGCGTATTGCCCAAAGTATTGTCTTAGGCATCGGTGGGATCAAAGTCGTCGAAGCACTTGGTGGTGCAGATGTTTACCATATGAATGAGGCGCATGCCTTGCCCCTGGCTTTTCATCTTTATGACAAGCATAAGGATATGGACAAAGTGCGCGAACAATTGGTGTTTACTACCCAC
>JBCAWW010000225.1:0-7822 GCA_038534415.1 Bacteroidota bacterium
CGTGTTTGGCTTAGTATTCGCGGGCAGCTAATTTTTTTGAATAGGAAGCGTCGCAAAATTTGCGGCGCTTTTGTCTTATTCGTCTTTGTAAATGCCGACGTACTCCTCTTGTCCACTTACCCAAGCAGCACGATACATGCCTTCACAATTAAACTCCAAGACATAATTGCCTTGGGCATCCAGCGCGATCAAACCGCCCTCACCTTTAATCGCCACCAATTTTTCTTGCACTAGGTGGTGTGCAGCCTCAGCAAGGCTCATCCCCTTGTACTCGATCAAACAAGAAAGATCATAAGCTACCACAGAGCGCATAAAGGGTTCGCCATGCCCTGTGCAGCAGACGCCGCAAGTGAGATTGTTGGCGTAGCAGCCAGCGCCAATGATCGGCGTATCGCCTACTCGCCCAAACTGTTTATTGGTCATCCCTCCCGTGGAAGTTGCAGAAGCAATATTGCCAGTTTGGTCCAGGGCCACTGCACCGACGGTGCTCCAATTTTTTTCCCCTTTGTGGGCGTGGTCGAGCTGAGTCAGACTCGTGTCTTTGATGGTTAACCATTGCTGATAGCGCAATTCATCATGAAAGTATACCGGCGGGACCATTGCCAAGCCTTGCTGCTGCGCAAAGGCTTCTGCTCCCGAACCCACCATCATCACGTAGCGAGAGTTTTCCATCACACTCCTAGCAAGACTAATCGGATTTTTGACTCCGGTGACACTTGCTACAGAGCCTGCTTCCCGATTATCGCCGCGCATGATGGAGGCATCAAGATAATGTTTACCATCGCCAGCATATACCGCCCCTTTGCCTGCATTGAAAAGAGGATTATCCTCTAATGCATTGACGGTGGCTTCGGCGGCATCCAAAGCAGGGCTACCTTTTTCGAGTAGCGTCCGACCAATTTGTAAGGCTTCTTGGAGACCCGCTCGGTATTTGAGTTCTTTTTGTGGGTCCATTTTGGAACGCAAAATCGTTCCGGCTCCGCCATGGAGTACGAGGGCAGTTTTTTGAGAATTCATAAGAGGATCAATTTAGCATTCCCTCCTCAAAGTATCATAAATTAGACGGTAGGCTTACAAGAGAAAGTTTATATTAGTATCATGCAGAAACTAGTCCTTTTTGCCAGCCTATTTTTTTGTTTCCTTTTGCTAAGTCAATCCGGTTTTGGACAAGAAAAAGTGTATAGGATCGGTAGCGAAAAAACGTCTCAGGGTGGCATTGTCAAATTAAGAGGGAGGGTTTTACAAAGTGAAACCGAACAAACCATCGCTGGTGCGGAAATTTTGGTTCGCAACCTCCAACAAAAAAGCGACACGGATTCTACAGGTCAGTTTTTATTGGCTTTGCCTGCGGGAATTCATCAAGTCACGATAGAAGCAAAAGGATTTCTTCCTACCGACTTCCAGCTTCGCATCTACGAGGATGGCGAGATTATCTCTCGTTTACAATTGGAAGTTTTTGAATTGGAAGAGGTCCTAATCGAAGACGATGCTGCCGCTGATCCACTAGAAAATGTCAGTCTAGGATTAGAACATATGGAGCTAGAGCAGATGGAGCGTCAACCGCTTTTCATGGGTGAGACAGACGTTCTGCGCAGCTTACAATCAGTATCTGGCGTGAGTAGTGTCGGAGAAGGAGCCTCCGGCTTTAATGTTCGCGGCGGCAATGCCGACGAAAATCTTATCCTGCAAGACGGAGGTTTGGTGCTAAACCCCACCCATGCTTTAGGCATTTTTTCGCTTTTTCACCCAGACTTACTGAGTGAGTTAGATCTGTACAAAGGAGGAGCACCCGCTCGCTATGGGGGTCGCTTATCCTCGGTTCTTTCGGTCAAGCTGCGAGAAGGCAACCGCCAAAAGTACAAAGGCAAAGGCGGGATTGGGTTGGCTTCTTCACGTCTGAGTTTTGAAGGCCCCATTCGCAAAGGCAAAAGTTCCTTTTTGGTAGGGGTCAGGGCGAGTCATCTCAATTGGATCATTCATGCGGTCAACAATATCGATCTGCAAAAGAGTGATGTGTTTTTTTATGATGTAACCGCCAAGATAGATGGTCGCTGGGGCAGCAATACCCGCTGGGGTCTGAGTTTTTTTGATAGCGGGGATACATTTCAATTTGCCGAGGAAGCCAAGCTTCAATATGGGACGCGTTCCGGGACGGCCTATCTCAAACACCTCATTGGCGACAAGCTCAGTCTCAATGCCCAAGCCAATGTCGGTCGCTACGCCAGCACTCTTTTTGACATCAACGGCAACGACCAATCTGAGCTTGATATGCAGGTCAACTATTATCGCGCTCGCCTCAATGCCCTCTGGAACCCCATTGAAAACCACAAAATCAATCTTGGCGTGGAAGGCAATCTTTACCAGGTTAGCCCGGGAGATTTGCAGCCTTTGGGAGCAAGCATCCTGCAACGCAAAACCCTCGCTCAAGAAACCGGCCTAGAGCTAAGTGCTTATGCTTCCTATGAAGTAAAACTTTGGTCTGCCTTGGATGTACAAATTGGCCTCCGCTACACCGATTATCGTCGACTGGGCAGCGGAGAAACCTATCTCTACCAAGCAGGTGTCGAAAGACAAATCAGTAGCATCATTGATACCCTGAGCTATGGCCGGGGCGAAACCATGGCCCAATACGATGGCTTGGAGCCCCGCTTTTCTTTGAAATGGAACCTCAGCAACCGATCCGCTCTCAAGGCCGGTTATCAGCGAACCTATCAGTATATCAGTCAGGTATCCAATACCGCCTCGGCCGCTCCCATCGACCTATGGCAGCTTTCTGACCAATATATCCAACCCCAATTTGCCGATAGTTACTCCATCGGTTATGTCCAAAGTTTTCCCAGCAGTAGCATCAATAGCAGCGCGACTGTTTTTTATCGCGACATCCATCAATTGATCGATTATAAAGACTTTGCCACCCTCTTGGTCAACGAGCATCTAGAAACCGAAATCATCAATGGCATAGGACGCGCATATGGCTTAGAGGCACAGCTACAGCATTATGAAGGCAAGCATTTGTGGGAAGTCAATTATACCTTTTCGAGGAGCTTACGCAAAGTAGTGGAGACCGAGATTCAACCTGCGGTGAACGGGGGCAATTGGTATGCGAGCTACTATGACAAACCCCACAACCTCAACCTCAATTATAGCTTCGTGCCGAGCAAGCGCCATACCCTTTCTGTCAACTTTACCTATAGCACTGGTCGGCCTACCACTGTCCCCATCAGCAATTTTGCGAGTGGCAACCTTCTCAATGTACCGGTTTATTCGCAACGCAATCAATATCGGATACCCGACTACCATCGCCTAGACATCTCCTATACCGTGGACCTACGCAAACGCTCTTTTCAAAAGTGGGAATCCAATTGGACCTTTGCGATTTACAATGTCTATGCCCGCAAAAACGCCTACTCTATTTACTTCCGCCAAACGCCTTTTGAGCGCGTAACCCCCTATCGTTTGGCAGTCTTAGGCGCCGCTTTTCCTTCAATCACCTACAATTTTCAGTTCTGATGCATAAGCTTATTGCTATTTATAAATTCCTGCCCGCGATGATTTTGCTGGCGATGCTGCTTACGGCCTGTATTGACGAGGTAGATTTTCCCATTGATCGTGAGGAGCCCTTGGTCTTCGTGGATGGGATGATCTCCGATAGTTTGGATACCTATACCATTCGCTTGGGATACAGCGCAGAGCTAGGCGAAGGCAATGACAATATCCTCATCCCCATTGCTGATGCAGAGGTGACAGTCCAAGACGAGCAGGGCAATTTGGTCGCATTTATTCCCGATGGCAATGGCCTTTATCAGGCTACTATGGCAGGCGTTCCGGGACGGGCCTACCAACTAAAAGCACGCCTAGCCGGTGGGCGAGAAATCGAAAGCGAAATGGAAGTCCTTCCCCCCTCTATCCCAATAAGTTCTCTAAAAGCAGAGGTTGAAGTAGAGGAATTTCTCAACACCTTTAACAATCTTAGTATCAGAGAGAGCTTGGTCTTGCGGGCTTCTAGTGATATCCCCTCCGGGGAACGCCCCTATCTCCGCTGGCAAGTCAGAGGCGAATATGAGTTTAGAGAAGGCTATCCGGGTGCCCTCAGTACCAAATGGTGCTATATACCCGATAAAGTGGACATCAACCAACTCAACATTTTTGATAGCCGCCTTTTGGCAGGTGATGAGTTGAGAGAGCAAGAAATATTGACGACTGATTACAACTATCGCTTTGCTTATATGTACTGCTTTCACGTACAGCAGCTCCGCATTAGCGAAAAAGAGTTTAACTACTGGAGCCAGATCGCACTCCTCCTCAATCGCAGCGGCAGTCTTTTTGATCCTCCTCCCGGCAACATCAGAGGCAATATGTATGATGCTCAGGATGATAGTAAGGCTGTTTTGGGCTTCTTTTCGGTAGCAGGCGCCTCATATAAACGACAATTTATCAGCCGAGACACCACCAATATCTACATTGACGATCGCTGTCGGTTTCAATTCAACGTACCAACTCCCCAAGCTTGTATCGATTGCTTGACCCTAGACGGTAGCAAGGTGGAGCGACCCGATTATTGGATCCCTTAGTTTTTTTCTGACCGCTTCGCGGAACGATCAGAAGCGTTCGGCGAAGCCGCTTTGCTGTAGGGAAGTCACAAAGGAAGTTTGTTTTAGAATGGAAACATCTTGCCTGCAAAAGCTAAACCCTAGCGGGAAAGATTTTTTTTTAGGGGGAAATCCTTAACTTCAAGCCTTCGTACTAGATGCGTGAAAAACGCCTTCTTTACCCATCACATAATTGCAAAATGATTCGGATACTTGCTCTTTTTGCCGCACTTAGCTGTAGCCTTGCCCTCAATGCTCAGGATACAACCGAAGTGGCCGAGCCCACTCAAACCTCTTTTATGAGCAATGAGCTTGAGGCAGGCCCAGTGCTAAATTCCATCCAACTAAAACGCCAAAAGTGGTTTTACTCAATGGATGAGGCAATGCGTCAGCCAGATAAAGTGTATAAGCTCTCGCTGTCTAAAGCAAAGCTCAAAGCCTTTCCTTATGATATTTCACGCTTCAAAAATCTGCAAGTGCTCAACTTGAGCAATAACAAGATCAAGGAAATACCGACTCAAATTTCGGAGCTCCCCAATCTGCAGATCATCATCCTCAACAATAACAAAATCCGCAGCTTGCCTGATGAAATGAGCGAACTAGAAAATCTAGAAGCCCTCTATCTCGGCAACAATAATTTGGCGGCAATGCCCGGTTGGATCGGCGGATTGAGCAAGCTGCGTAAACTAGATCTCTCTTACAATCAAATGTCAGAATATGAAATCGGTCTAGTGCGCTATCGCCTCCCTCGCTGCGAAGTCAGCCACTAAAAGCGTTTTTGGCCTCCCAATTGAACGCCCAATGCAGAAGCAAAATTTTGATTCTTTCTTCTACATTGGGCGTTGAGTATTTTACATTCTACCGTTTAGGCCTTAGTTTTGCGGCAAGCGTAAAATTATGCAAGAAAAGATCCAACAATTAATGGCTGAGGTGGAAGCCTTTGTCGTCGAATCCGAAGAGCAATTGGATGCTTTCAGACGACAGTTTACCAACAAAAAAGGCATCATCAATCAGTTGTTTACGGACTTTCGGGCGCTGCCAGGCGAAATCAAACGCGACCTAGGCAAACCCCTCAATATCCTCAAGCAACGCGCCAATGAGCGTCTAAACGAATTTCAAAACGACCTCAAACGTGCACAGCAAGGGGCAGACCGTCCTCATGATTTGAGCCTACCGGCCGATCCTTCTGTTCCAGGAGCAAGACATCCTTTGTCGATTGTACTCAACAAAATCGTTTCTACTTTCGAACGCATAGGTTTTACCGTCGCCGAAGGCCCAGAAATCGAGGACGACTTCCATAACTTTACCGCCCTCAACTTTCCAGAAAATCACCCCGCAAGGGATATGCAGGACACCTTCTTTGTCAATCGTGATCCTGACTACCTCCTGCGTACCCATACCTCTTCGGTACAAGTACGGATGATGGAAAATGGCGAACCGCCATTTCGCATGCTGATGCCCGGCCGCGTTTATCGCAACGAGGCCATCTCTGCGCGTGCCCATTGCTTCTTCCATCAGGTCGAAGGCTTGGTCATCGACAAGGCCGTGAGCTTTGCCGATATGCGCCAGACTTTGCAGTACTTCGCCACGCAGATGTTTGGCGAAAAAGCGCGTATCAAGCTGCGTCCGTCTTATTTCCCCTTTACAGAAATAAGCGCCGAAATTGACGTTTACTGGGGCCTTGACACCGAGGACGACTACCGCATGACCAAAGGTACCGGCTGGGTCGAAATCATGGGCTGCGGTATGGTTGACCCCAATGTACTTTCCAACTGTGGCATCGATCCAGAGCAGTACTCAGGCTATGCTTTTGGGATGGGCGTCGAGCGTATCGCCCAGCTGCTCTATAGAGTACCAGATTTGCGTCTCTACTCTCAAAACGACATTCGCTTTTTGCGCCAGTTCGAACAAATTTAATCGCGCCTCACCATGAACATTCTCGTCATCAATAGTGGCAGCTCTTCAGTCAAAGTAGAGTTGATCGATACCCTCACGTCCAAACATTTGCTCAAAATGCAGCTTAGTGGCCTTACCAACGGCCAAGCATATATACAAATGGACGAGGAGGAAGCCACCCCCATCGAGCAAAGTAGCCATGAAGATGCGCTGCGCTATGCTTTTCCACTTTTGCAGGCCCGCCTCGGCGAACGCGAAGTCCAAGGCATAGGCCACCGAGTCGTGCATGGAGGCGAAACCTTTGCCGAACCTACTCTCATCGATCCTGAGGTGCTAGCAAAGCTAGTAGCACTCACGCCACTAGCCCCACTACACAATCCGGTCAATATCCTGGGGATCCAAATGGCGCAAGAAGCTTGGCCTGATTTACCCCATATTGCCATTTTTGATACTGCCTTTCACCGAACTTTGCCTCGACGCGCCCAACTCTATGCCTTACCACTAGAGCTACAACAAAAGCACAACATCCGGCGCTATGGCTTTCATGGTACGAGTCATAGTTATGTAGCCCGTAAGGCCGCAGATTTCTTGGGTTTCCCTTTATCAGAACTTCGCCTCATCACTTGCCACCTAGGCAATGGGGCCAGTATTTGCGCCGTAGAATATGGCCGCTCGGTAGAGACATCTATGGGTTTGACCCCTCTAGAAGGCTTGGTGATGGGGACTCGCTCAGGAGACATTGATCCGGGCGTATTGACGCTCTTGCAAGAAAAAGAAAAGCTAGATGCTGCAGGCTTAGATAAATTACTCAATCGCGAAAGTGGTTTGATCGGTCTTACCGGCACCAACGACATGCGCGATTTGGAGAAGCGTTCCGCCGAAGGCGACGAAAAAGCTCGTACTGCCATCCAAATCTTTACCCACCGCCTCCGTAAATATATCGGTGCTTATGCGGCGATCTTAGGAGGAGTAGACGCGATTATTTTTACTGGTGGGATTGGTGAAAATAGTGCTGTGATCAGAGAGCGCGTCGCGCAACGTTTAGACTTTTTGGGGGCGAGTCTAGACCAAGATCGCAACCGAGATGCCGATATGGATGCTCGCACTGCTCTAGCAGATATTTCGACGCCCCAAAGTCGTTGTAAGCTATTGGTGGTGCCGACAGATGAGCAGTTTGAGATCGCTCGCCAATCTGCCGTGAAAGTGCGGCAAGAGTATCAAGTCAAAGATCAGACGCCTTCTATCCCGATTGCGATTTCGGCTAGACATGTGCACTTGACGCGCGAGACTTTAGATAAACTTTTTGGGGAAGGGCATGAACTTACGCTACACAAGTG
>JBCAWW010000226.1:0-7814 GCA_038534415.1 Bacteroidota bacterium
ATTTATCCTGCTTTAAGGCGAGTCTTCGCTATCTTTCTACTTCGAAAAAGCGAAAAGAACTATGCCCGCAACTACTACCGATACTGCGCTCAAGGTCTCCTTGGACTATTTTTATCAATGGGAGGCCAGCAAACCCAATGACGTATACCTCAAGCAACCTTGGAAAGGTGAATGGACTGATTACACCTGGAAAGAGGTGGGAGATCAGGCTAGAAGGATGGCTTCAGCCCTAAGAGCAATGGAGCTGCCGGCCGGCTCTAAGGTTGGCTTGGTCTCCAAAAACTGTGCGCATTGGGTGATTTGCGATCTCGCCATCAAAATGAGCGGATTGGTATCCGTACCTTTTTACCCCAATCTCACTGGAGAGCAATTAGCGCAATTGATGGAGCATAGCGAATCAAAAGTGCTCTTTGTCGGCAAGCTAGATAGTGTCGAAGCGGTCTACGAAGGCGTTCCCGAAGGGGTAAGATGCATCTCCTTTCCCATCAGTATCGATGAGAAGTATGAAAAGTGGGATGATGTCATCGCGGCGCATGAACCGATGACCGAAAATTATTCGCCTGACCCTCAGAGTCTAGAGACTATTACTTATACTTCTGGTACCACGGGGACTCCCAAAGGAGTCATGACAACTTTCTACACCAACTCAGTAGGCATAAAGCCTTCTATGAAGGTTACGAGGATGACCGAGCTTACAAATGTGCGATTCTTCTCCTATCTACCGCTCAATCACGTTGCAGAGCGGGCGCTCGTAGAGCTCGGGAGTTTAGTAACGGGAGGTACCATTTATTTTGTTGAGTCACTCGATACCTTCGCGGATAACCTACGCGCTGCTCAGCCGACTATCTTTTTGGCCGTCCCTCGTATTTGGACTAAGTTCCAAATGGGCATTCTGGAAAAACTACCTCAAGAAAAATTAGAGCGCTTGCTCAAAATTCCGATCCTCTCTGGTTTCATCAAACGGAGAATCCAAAAAGGCCTCGGACTCAATAAATTGGAATGGGCGATTTCTGGTGCTGCTCCAATTCCTGCCTCTACCATTGATTGGTTCGATAAAGTGGGTATTCGGATTAGCGAAGCCTACGGAATGACCGAAAATGCCGCTATCTGTACCATCAATCCGCGTGAAAGAATCCGAGTGGGCACCGTTGGCATACCTTATCCTGGTTGTGAACTAAAAATTGATCCCAATACCCAAGAACTGCTCATGCGAGCAGAATGGAATATGGATGGTTATTTCAAAAATCAAGAAATGACCGATAAAGTGCTGGTCGATGGCTGGCTTCATACGGGCGATATGGCCGAAAAAACAGATGAAGGCTACATCAAAATCACAGGCCGTGTCAAAGATATGTTCAAGACTGCCAAAGGAGAATATGTGATTCCTGTACCCATGGAAAAGATGTTTCTTTCCAATACCATGATTGAGCAGGTTTGCGTGGTCGGATATGGAGCGCCTCAGCCATTTGCGCTAGTCAATCTTTCTGACAATGCCCGCCATATGGAGAAGGCTGAAGTAGAAGCTAGTTTGGCTGAGACCGCCGAAATGATCAATGATTCAGTGGCGGATTACGAGCGAATCAATCGAGTGGTGATTACTGCTGACACCTGGACGGTAGAGAGTGGTCTACTGACTCCTACCCTCAAAGTCAAGCGCAACGTCCTCGATGCCAGCTATAAAGTCCGAATGGACCAATGGTACAACCAAGGTGAAGACATGGTCATCTGGGAATAAATACCTTATCGAAGGGAGAACAGTTTAAGCTTTGCTGCGGCTTTCGCCATCAATATCTCCTCTTTCAACAAGTATCAAAATCAAAAAAACTACAAATTGAAAAATAGACAATTTCTACTCGCTTCTCGTCCTAAAGGATTTCCTGTACGTGAAAACTGGGACTATGTCCAAACCGATGTCCCTGAACCTGGGGAAGGAGAGGTACTCGTACAAACTCAATATATTTCCCTCGATCCGGCCATGCGTGGTTGGATGAATGACGCTAGGTCTTATATCCGCCCGGTAAATATCGGAGAGGTCATGAGAGCGGGTACCGCAGGGGTGGTGGTCAAGTCAAATGATCCCAAATTCAAAGCAGGAGATCATGTTACCGGCAATGGTGGTGTGCAAGATTACTTCCTCTCCAAGGCCAAGCATTTGATCAAAGTAGATACCTCCTTAGTGCCACTACCTACTTATTTGGGCACGCTCGGGATGCCCGGCATGACCGCCTATTTTGGCATTTTAGAAGTTGGAGCGCTCAAGGATGGGGAAACTGTCCTCGTTTCAGGCGCTGCTGGGGCCGTAGGAAGCGTAGTCGGGCAGATTGCCAAGATCAAAGGCTGTAAGGTAATCGGGATTGCCGGTGGGCCTGATAAATGTAAATATATCGTAGAAGAGCTAGGCTATGATGCTGCCATCGATTATAAGAATGAGCATGTCCGCAAGACCATTCGCAAACATGCCCCCGAAGGCATTGACGTATATTTTGACAATGTAGGGGGGAGCATTTTAGAGGCTGCTTTGGCCAATTTGAAAATGCACGCTCGCATCCCGATTTGTGGCGCTATCTCTCAATACAATGCTACTTCTGCCATCGAAGGTCCTCGCAATTATCTATCCCTGCTCGTCAATCGCGCCCGCATGGAAGGTTTTGTGGTCTTTGATTATCAAGATCGCTATATGCAAGCCGCCCAAGAGATGGCTGGCTGGATGATGCAAGGCAAGCTAAAAAGTAGAGAAACCATCGTAGAAGGGATTGAAACCTTTCCCGATACTATGTTACGCCTATTCTCAGGCGAAAAACTTGGTAAACTGGTGCTGAAGGCCTAGGCATGAAAAGCTACGGCCTCATCTTTTTTCTTTTGCTTAGCTGGGGAGTTGGGCGTTCGGCGGAGCCGTCGATCAGCCCTCAGGACTCAGCAAAGGTAGATACCCTATTGGCTCATGCTTGGCAAAATCTCTACTCTGCGCCTGATAGTTTTATTAGCCTCACTGACTCTAGTCTGCGTTTTTCTCGCTCTCTAGGCTTTGATTGGGGCTTAGCACGAGCCTTTTATTATCTCGGAGTCGGGGCCTATGTGCAGTCAGATTATGATCCGGCCTTGGTGTATTGTGATAGTGCCGATAAGGCCTACCAGAGAGCCGGAGGAGAAAAGTTGGCCTATTCCCTGGGCAACGTCCTAAATATCAAAGGACTCACCTTCAATGCGCTCGGGGATTATCCAGCTGCGCTGAACGCTTTTCAATCTGCGCTACGGTATAATCAGGAATCTCAGGACCTTAGTTCAGAAGCCAATGCCTTTCATAATATGGCCATGGTCTATGAAAAGATGTCTGAGTACGACAATGCGTTAAGCTATTTCAAAAAAGCCCGCAATATCCGCCTCGGCCTAGAAAATGCTGCTACTTTGGCAGAGTCCGATTTAGGAGTAGGCGTATCTTTCCTCAATTTGTATCAGGACGATTCTGCCAAATTTTATTTGCAAAAAGCCGAAAGAACTTTTAGAGAGCAGCAAAATACTTACGGCCTCAGCCGAACGCTCAACTCGCTTGGGATTCTCGCCATGGATGCAGCTAAGGACGCGGAGGCCTTCGGACTTTTTGAGCAAACCTACCGCTACCAAATTAGCAATGGGGATCAAGACGGGATGCTTTCATCTTTAATCAATATGGGGGAGCTGAAATTGCGGCAAAAGCGCTTTTCTCCTGCGGAGGAACGTTTAGTTGAGGCTTATAAGCTGGCAGATTCCTTGGGGAGTAAGTCCCGTATGCTGGAAGCCGGTAAACTATTGACCCAGGTGTACGAAGGACAGGGCGACTTAAAAAACGCTCTCCTTTATCAGCGTAAAATCACCCTCATCGCTGACACGCTTTTTCAGGAAAATCGCACTGAGGCTTTGGCCGAGATGGAAACCCAATACAAGACGGAGCAACAGGCCCAGCAAATCAGTTTTCAAGAGGGCCAGATTGCCCAAGAGCAACGCGAAAAACAAATCCTCACTTGGACGGCTATCGGTGGCCTGAGCTTGCTGAGCGCCCTCTTTGCGCTGCTTTATCTACGCTATCGCCTCCGTAAAAGAGTCGAAATGGAACAGCTCATCGCTCAAGAGCGCAAAGAACGTTTTGTAGCCATGTTAGAGGCTGAAGAAAAAGAACGCAAGCGTATCGCCACCGAATTGCATGATGGGCTAGGACAGCTCCTTTCTACCGCTCGCATGAATGTCGCGAGTTTGGATGAGGTAGTCGAAGAGGGAGATCAAGAAGATCAAAAAATCTACCAAAATAGCCTCGATCTCATCGATAATGCTTGTGAAGAGGTACGAGAAGTTTCTCATAATTTGATGCCGGGAGCTTTGAGTCGCCTAGGGCTAAACGCTGCTTTGGAAGATATGCAAGACAAACTCAATGCTGCCAAAGGCACGAGTATGGAGCTAACGATCCAACAAAAAGACAGACGCCTACCCGAGGCGATGGAGTTCAACCTTTATCGGATCGCTCAAGAAGTGATCAACAATATGCTCAAACATGCTCAAGCCAGCGAAATCAAATTGCACTGGGAGAATGAGCGTTCGCCGATGAGGCTAAGCATCTCCGACAATGGTAAGGGCATGGACCTAAGTCAAATATATGCTAGTCAGGGACTTGGCTGGCAAAATATTTATGCCCGAGTCGATCTCTTGGATGGACAGTTAGCGATTGCCTCTAGCCCTGGGGAGGGCCTGCAAGTACAAATTGAGATTCCGGCCACGATTGCCTAAATTCCCGCATGCAGGGGATTCGCGTACTACTGGTCGACGACCATCAAATCGTCATTGACGGTATCAAAGCATTATTACGTAAGGCTGATCATATTGAAATCGTGGCAGAAGCGCTAAATGGGCAAGAGGCATTGCTCGTTTTGGAGCGCCAAACGATTGATCTGATGATTTGCGATATTCAGATGCCTGTCATGGACGGTTTGGCGCTTTGCAAGCTTTCCAAGGATCAGCATCCCGCAACTAGAATCCTTGTCTTGAGCATGAATCGTGAGCCACAGATGGTTAACGATATCTTTATGACGGGTGCCGAAGGTTTTGTACTCAAAAATACGGGCAAAAAAGAATTGATTAAGGCGATCGACCAAGTCGTACAAGGTGGCACTTTTTACAGTCGCGAGATTTTGCAGATCCTCATGGAAAAGCATCGCAGTCCTACCCAATTTCAGGCTGTTACGGCTAAACTTAGTCCTCGTGAGTATGAGATCCTGCTCCTCATCGCCGAAGAACACGCCACTCCCGCCATCGCCCAGCTCCTACATATCAGCCCGCGCACTGTGGAAACCCATCGTAAGCATCTCCTCGAAAAAACAGCCTCCAAATCCGTCGTAGGCCTCATTCGCTATGCTTTTCAACATCAGTTGATCTAGGCATCCGTAGATCTACGGATGCCAAAATACCCTTTTGACCGGATACCCTGCGGGGAACGCTTAGCCTAGTTTTGCTCATGACAGCTTACTTAAAATTATCATGTCATGAAGAAACTAATCATCCTAATGGGTATGCTCGCATTTTTGCTACCCCTTAATCTAGAAGCACAAATCCCACTCAAACGTAAAAAGAAAGACAACGAAACCACTAGTTCCTCTGAAGGAGGGAGCCGAGCCAGTCGTTTCCTTGAAAAAGCCAAAGAAAAAGCCCAAAACGCAAACCCATTAGCGGCTGCCCAAAGAGCGATGGGAGAAGTCTTTACCAGCACCCAAAGCAAACTGGACAGTGTATCGGTAAGCGTTCTACTGGAGCAGAATGTCCAACCCGCCAATGCTGCCAACATCGGCATCAATATGAAAAGCTGGGAAGAGAGAGGCAACGCCTTGATGGTTTCCATGACCCAGCGCTATAGCAATGGCCTTGTCAAAGTCGATGGAGAAGTGAAGATGAATGGCACCCCAGCCCCCTATGTCGGAGTCGGAACCTATATGCTGCCAATCACTACTGTTGGCGGAGCGCAGACAGTCGAGGTCGGTACTTCAAGCGGCAACAATGCTAAGGTCGAAATAGCACCCGCACCTTTGGTCAATCTGCTCAAAGTCAATGGTACCTCAACCGATCAAGCTATCAACATAGCGGCAAATGAAGATTTAGTCTTAGACCTACGTCATGGCGCGGGAGCTGAAGGCAGCGATATCACGATCACTATGGTGGGCAAGATTGTCGGGACCAAATTGCTATACGATATCGCAGTCGTACCTAGCCAAGATCAAATCACTTTGCCTTATGAAGTCTTTTATCATCCTTTTGGAGGGGGTTTTACTTATCTCACAGACAACTACCTCATCATCAGTCGCAATGTCGAAGAAATCGTCAATGTACCGGGAGTCGGAGCAGTACGTACTGTCGCTACCTATAAAGACTGGGTTCCGGTTCATTTTACAGGCGAGTTTGAGCGTTACCCGACAGGGATGACCAAGACTGCTGAAGGGATCACCATCGATACAGAGGTGGACGGTATCAAAACTAAGCTAAATAAGCCCAACGCATTCTCAGGTCGCGCATTTGCTTCAGGATCAAAGTTGGCGGTAAGCTCATTTGTCGTACGCGGTATGTTGCAGAGCAAAACGGTGGAGTCTAGCAGCGGAGCTTATAGCACTACGATCACAACCACTACCTCTACTTTTCCCAAGCTGCCCGAAGCCTCATGGGATGCGTTCCTCGAAGAGGCCTATCAACAATTTGAAAAGACGCTCCTTGAGCAATGGCAAATCGAACTAGTACCCATCGAACAGACGAAGCAAGCCCCGTCCTACCAACGCCTGATCCCCTCACAAGACGAAGTCACCGAAGCCGTAATCGCTAGAGGATATAAAGGATCTGACGCACTAATTCCTACTTACTCCTATGATGGGATCGTGATGCCTAGTTTCACTTTTGGCACCGACCAACCAGAGTCTAGGATCATCAGAGAGATGGGCGTAGATGGCTTGATCGCGGTAACAATTGATTGTACGATGGCGGGAAAGGATGGCGAAACCGTCTTGAATCCTAGCATGGCCATCAAAATCGTGGGCCTACCCAATGGGCACAAATCAGGTCCTACGGTATATGCGCAAGGATTGATCGCTGCGGAGGGCAATACATTAGATGATGCCAATGCTCAGGGGGGCAGCTACGCTGAACGCTTAGCCTTTATGTTTGAGATTGACAAAATAATATCAGCCTTCGGCTCAGGTTTAGCCGAGATGAAAACACAGGAGGAAAACTTGCCTTACGCCAAGATTTGGGCCCTCAAAGCCCAATAGGAGGGAGGCGCCCTCTCTGGCTGTCAGCGCAGCCCTGCTCCTTGGGGCTGCGCATTTTTTCACTTCCTAAACCGATTAACAATGAAAGCTAGTTATATCTGTAGTCTGATCCTTTGCTTGTTTTGCTTCCAAACTCTTGCGGCTAGTACTTTTTACTTTTCGACGCTCAAAATCGAAATTCTCGTAGATGGAGTTGTCGCTGACCAAAATCTATATCCCCACTTTTTAGGCTTAGGAGAAGCCGAAGCCGGCCAATGGCGCTTTCAGTGGTATGATCCTCAAGGCCCAACCAATGTGATCGATCTCAAAGAACCAGAAGATGGTACTACCGCCAATGGCTCCTATTTTCGTTTTCAAGTGCTTGACAAGCAGATCGCCTATTCGATGGAAATGGAGATTTTTTGGAGCAAGCAATTCCTTGAGGATGGGCGTTTTTATAATTGTATCATTACCCTCAATGGGGAAGGCACAAAAGTGAAGTTTTACTGCATAGAGGACAAAGCAAAAGTGTTGGATAAGGTGCTTAATTCATCCAGCGCTGTA
>JBCAWW010000227.1:0-7807 GCA_038534415.1 Bacteroidota bacterium
ATTATATAGTAGGCTCGGTAAAAGAACTCCTCAGTAAAAATATTATCAAAAAAGATGGCGCCATCCTCGGCTTGGGACGCAAATACAAAGTTGTTCCGGAATTGGACCAAAAGGATTTAACTCCTGTCAATATCGCCGAATTTGAAGGAATGTGGGTGGTTAGCAACAAAGTGCGCTTGGCGAGTCAGCATCCAAAAGACTCCTATCATTTCCACGAACTCAATGAAGACAATATGAGGAGTCTTCAAATCATAGATTCGGAACGATTTTGGTCTATGAGTAAATACCTCGTGGTCGTATTTCCCTAACACATTAAGGAACGACTTCCACGAATACAGTCTCGCTAATATCGTTCTTTTGTCGAAATCTAATGTAAACCCCAAACCAAGAGACTGCTGCCCGTTCACTTTTTGTGAGCGGGCTTTTTTTTTGACTGCTGCGCAGAACGCTTTTCTTTGACGGCGCAAAATCTTGCGTCGCTACGGATCGTATCGATCGATGCCTTATATATGAGCGTTCCGCGAAGCGGCAGAGCATCTGAGCATTTACTGCTGCGCAGAACGTTTTTCTTTGACGGCGAAAAATCTTGCGCCGCTACGGATCGTAGCGATCGATGCCTTATACATGAGCGTTCTGCGAAGCGGCAGATCATCTGGGCATTTACTGCTGCGCAGAACGCTTTTCTTTGACGGCGCAAAATCTTGCGCCGCTACGGATCGTATCGATCGATGCCTTATACATGAGCGTTCCGCGAAGCGGCACATCATCTGATCACTTACTGCTGCGCAGAACGCTTTTCTTTGGCGGCGCAAAATCTTGCGCCGCTACGGATCGTATCGATCGATGCCTTATACATGAGCGTTCTGCGAAGCGGCAGATCATCTGAGTATTTACTGCTGCGCAGAACGCTTATTTGGCCAGCACTACTTTGGTCGAGTATTTGATTTCTTCGAGGACGATTTGGCTATCGATGTCACTGATGTTGCGGATGGCAGCCACTTGGTTGACGAGAAAATCTCTATAGTCTTTGATATTGGCAAACCTAACTTTGGCCAAAAAGTCGAAGCTTCCTGAGGTGTGATAAAATTCAGAAACTTGATCCAGCGCTTCCATGCTTTGTACAAATTTATCTCGCGCTTCTTTATGATGATCCTTGATGGTGATATTCATAAAGACGATGATATGCTTATTGAGCAAATCAGTATTGAGCAAGGCGACATACTGCTTGATATAGCCTGCTTTTTCCAATTTTTTGATACGTTCGTATACTGGGGTCGTAGTCAAGGATAATTCTGCTGCCATTTCTTTGGCAGTCCGATTAGAATTAGCCTGAAGCATATCAAGGATTTTTATGTCAATTGGGTCCATTAGCAGTAAAATATTCTTCTTTACGCTATAAATCTATAAAAATGGCCCAAGAAAACATCAGAATATCAAAAAGTATTCTTTACAAAAAGTTGGCTTTAAGAGGATTTTATGAGACGGGAGTTCCTACTTCGCTGCCTTTAAAAGTATGATAGGACATTTGCTTGGTTTCGAAGCAGTCTTTTTGATCATTATATACCTTGCAAGCGTCGATGGGAGAAGCATAAATATGGAGGGTCATCGCGCGTTGGTTGGAGATGTTGACGATAGAGTGATAGCCCATGCGGTCATGCATATAAGTCAGCTTGCCTGGCGCCAACTCCATCCGATTGGTTTCATTTAAAACTCCTGCTTTTTCACTGAAGCGTATTTCTTCTACGGTGCCTTGCACCTGATAAACCCAGCAATCTTCTCCACCATGTCCGTGAATAGGGGTTTCGGCACCGATGTCCCAACACAACAATATCAGTTCATAGGCCGGTGTGCGGTACAAACAGTTTCGGGTATAACCTTGCTCTATCCAAGTAGCATAAGAACCTAGCCCACTCTCCGTAATTTTTATCCGCTTCATGACCTTGGCGTAGTCATTTGAGTCTGCCGTATCTAAGGCCCCCACTAATTCTTCAAGCGTCCCAATATGATTCATAAATAAATTTTCGCGATATCTAAGATCACTTAGATAAACATTTTTTTCTAAAAAAGATAAAATGGCAGGTTTTTTTTCTAGATTTACTTAATATCCTAGGCTATTGGCTTATTTTTTACTACAAATCAACACTTACACAGTATTTTAAACTTTCTGCAATGAAAAAAGGACTTGAGTTATTTCAACGAATTACTACAGAGCTATTGGAGGATGAAGCGAAAAATCCAGTTGCTAAACATATCCCCTCTTCTCAATTGTACGAGACCCTAGATTTATCTTTAAAAACGGATCCTCTAAGTGAAAATGAATTTGAGCAGGTAGTAAAAGAACTCGTTTTTGCTTCTACTCGCACCGCCACTACTGGTTTTTTCAATCAGTTATTTGGGGGGCGCAATGAGAAAGCCATATTGGGAGAGCTGCTTTCTGTTATCCTCAATAATAGCATGTACACCTATAAGGCGGCTGGCCCACAGATTGGGGTAGAAAAAAACATCTTGAGAGAAGTTTGCGATATGATCGGTTGGGATCAAAATGCAGATGGCACTCTCGCGCCAGGTGGCTCCATGACCAATTTTATGTCCATGCTCATGGCTAGGGATGCGGCAGCTGTCTCTGTGAAAAAGCAAGGCATGCAGCAAAAAATGCTGGTCTATACTTCAAAAGAATCTCACTATAGTATTCCTAAAAATGCTGCCTTTTGCGGCATCGGCAGAGAAAATGTCCGCTATGTGCCTACCGATGAGGAAGGCAGAATCAATACGAGCCTTCTAGCCGAAATGATTGAAGCAGATAAACTTGCTGGCGGATTGCCTATCATGGTCAATCTGACTGCCGGTACGACTGTACTCGGTGCATTTGATCCAGTCCGATCTGTCAGTGCAATCTGTAAACAGCACAATATGTGGCTGCATATAGATGGTGCATATTGTGGATCCGTATTATTTAGCGAAAAGTATAAGCATCTCATTGATGGGGTAGAGCTGGTGGACTCCTTTAGCTTTAATGCCCATAAGATGATCGGCACGCCGCTCTCTTGTTCGATCATCGTCGTCAAAGACAAAAAGCATCTCTACGACTCCTTTTCTAATGATGCCAATTATTTGTATCAGACTGACCACGACGAATTCAATCTAGGTAAGACCTCCTTGCAGTGTGGAAGAAGAAATGATGCCCTAAAATTTTGGACCCTTTGGAAGAGTGTAGGCACCTCCGGTCTAGAAAAAATCGTAGACCACCAATTTGCCTTAGCCGATACGGCTCGGGACTATGTGCGCAGCAATCAAGATTACACCCTCTATAGCTTTGATGACTCCATTGCCATCTGTTTTAATTATAAAGGAATACCCGCCCGTGATATTTGTACCTTACTCTATGAGCATTCGCAGCTATTGGTAGGTTATGGTACTTTTCAAGAAGATGAGTTTATTCGTTTGGTTACCATCAATGCCCAAAACGAGCATCGGGATATCTTAGATTTCTTCAAAGTATTAGAGCAGTTTGTAGCAGAAAACGCCAGCTTGTTTGAGCCATCAGTCACTACTTGATGCTTGCTACACATGCCTAAACCTTCTCTTTAAGTCAAAACCCCCCTTCCTATGGAAATCTCTAAACTAGTTGCTTTAGGGCTATATGTCCTCATTCTATTTCTCATTGGCATTTTTGCCTCTCGGCGAGTCAAAAGCATGAGTGATTTTTATGTAGGGGGCAAAAATATGGGTTTCTGGGCCGTAGCCTTTTCGGCCCGAGCTACTGGAGAATCGGGCTGGTTGTTGATTGGTTTGACCGGCATGGGTGCAATTTCTGGCTTATCCACCTATTGGGTGGTGGTGGGAGAAGTGCTGGGAGTGGCTATTTCTTGGTGGTATATGGCCAAACGCTTCAAACGAAAGACCGACGAATACCAAGCCATCACAGTTCCTGACTACTTAGAAAGTCATTTTCAGTCCAAGACCAAGACCTTACGCATTCTAGCCTCTACGATTCTTTCTGTCTTTGTGATCATTTATGTCAGCTCTCAAATTGATGTCACCGGCAAAGCCTTTGAATCAATGATGGGGATTGACTATTACATCGGAGCGATCATTGGCTTTTTCATCGTACTGACCTACATCTTTATTGGGGGCTTTGTCGCCGCGGTCTGGTCGGATTTGTTTCAGGGGCTGTTGATGTTTTTTGGCCTGCTCCTTTTGCCGATTGTCGTTTACTTTTCAATGGACGGGGGGCTTGGCATAGTCGAAAGCCTCAATCAGATTGACCCCGCATTGACCAACTTATGGGGTCCCAGCGATGATGCCTGGATGAACATTGCGACCATGCTTGGCTTTGCCATGATTGGGTTAGGATTTTTGGGTTCCCCCCAAGTTTATGTTCGTTTTATGTCCATCAAAAACGAATTAGAAATTGATAAGGGAAAATGGGTAGCCATAATCTTCACCTTATTGACAGACGCTGCTGCTGTAACCATCGGCGTATTAGCGAGAATACTGTTTACCGAAAACGGCCAAGATCCTGAAGCGATCCTTGGCAATGCGGGTGAAGATGTGCTTTCTATCATGACCGAAAATTTCTTGCCCTATCTTTTGGTTGCCATATATGTCGCCGTGGTGCTTTCGGCCATCATGTCGACCATTGATTCATTATTGGTGATTGCCTCCAGTGCCATCACCCGAGATTTTTACCAAAAAATCTTTAATCCCAGTATCCCGGATAAGGACCTAACCAAGATGTCCCGCGCAGTAACTTTAATTATGGCGATTCTCGCTTTAGGGATTGCCATGATCATTGCCGTAAACTCCCCCGACCGAACCGTCTTTTGGATGGTCATATTTGGTTGGTCAGGAATTGCGGCCTCCTTCTGCCCCGTGATAATATTGTCCTTATTTTGGCCGGGATATTCAGAAGCCGGTGCCATCGCTTCTATGATTACGGGCTTTCTCTGTGTGCCCTTCTTCAAATTTGTAGTAACCAATATGGAAGGGATTGGCCCCTACTTTGAAAAGTTAGATGTATTGGCTCCCTCATTTTTATTTGCCATCATCACTGGCTGGATCTTTTCAAAGCTGTACCCCCGAAAGTAAAAATCGTCTCCATCGATACCTTATATATAAGCGTTCCGCGAAGCGGTAGAGTACCTATCTATTTACTGCTGCGCAGAACGCTTATTCACTTCTAAATAAGACGCTTCATTTTTTACAAATACGGCGACACATCCGCGAAAGCTTTCGGGATTGTGTCGCTACGGATTCGTCATTTATTTCCCCGCCTTTTCAAGGAGGGGGAACTGAGCGCAGCGAAGGAGGTGGTTTCAAACATAGCTGATAGCCATATCGCCAAATAAGCGTTCCGCGAAGCGGTAGAGCATCTGAGCACTTACTGCTGCGCAGAACGCCTAAGCTTCATCAAAATGAGAAGGCTCTTATCAATGCAAGAAGAAAATCGTTTTGGCACAAATAATAAAATACTGATAATCAAACACTTAAGATTTTCTTGGCACGCGGTACAAGCTTTGCCTTATCACTGGCAACAAACAAACGCTTACAACAACTAAGCATTTTACAACAAACAAGCACTTTAATTTAGACACCAATCAATTATGAAAAGTTTAAGAATATCAATCTTCGCCGCTACTATCGCCGCAATGTCATTAGTAGCCTGTAATGGAGACAAAATCGCAGAGTTAGAAAAACGTAACACAGCCCTTAACGAACAAACAACACTTCAAGACTCTCTGCTAAATGACTTCATGATGAGCTTCAATACTTTTGAAGACAACCTAAGCCTCATCAAGGAAAAAGAAAATTTGATCGCCCTCGAAACTAGCGACGAAGAATTAGCGCCTGATCAGAAAGAACGCATCTTGACTGATATCCAGTCGATCAATGATCTACTCGATCAAAACCGTGGTCTTATCGCTGAGTTGACTGAAAAAGTGGAGAAAAATGACGGTAAAGTACGTGAGTTCCGTCGCATGGTGAAGCGTCTAAAGACTGATCTAGAAGCACGTGATACTGAAATCACCACTATGAAAGAAGAACTCGTGGCTTTGAACTTCGAAAAAGAAACGTTGAACCGCCGCGTAGATACACTTAGTGGAGTAAACGAACAATTGGTTGCGCTTTCAAATAACCAAGCTGAGACTTTGGAACAAAAAGAAGAAGTGCTTAGCGAACAGAGCGAAACCATCAACACTCAGACAGCTCGTCTCAACCGTGCGTTCTACGTAGTAGGTACCGAAAAAGAGCTAAAAGAGATGAATGTACTCTCTAAAGAAGGGGGTGTTATCGGCCTAGGTCGTACCGCAAAGCTAGCCACAGATTTTGACGCCAACGCTTTCACCGCAGTTGATATCACTGAGTTTGATCGCATCCCAGTCGAAACTAAAAAGATGAAAGTAGTAACGGCTCACCCATCTGATTCTTATGCAGTAAACGAAACTGAAAAAGGTCAGGTCGAAAGCCTCGAAATCACTAACCCAGACAAGTTTTGGGCTGCTAGCCGCTACTTAGTAGTAGTACTTAACTAGAACAAAAGGGTCTTTCGCCCATAAGAATTAATAAGTTAGGAAGTATCGTATTTGCCTTAATGTGGGGGCCCGTTCGCAAGAGCGGGCCTTGTTTTTATGCCCCTTCTTTGGGGAGGGAAATAAAAAAACTAGCTCCTTGACCGAGAGAGGATTCAAGCCAGATTTTGCCATCGTACTGTCCCTCGATTACTTTTTTGCAGAGGGCCAAGCCAACTCCACTTTTGATCTCATGCTTTGCTTTGTCAAGCCGATTGAATAGCCCAAATATGGCTTCATGATACTGAGGATCAATACCAGACCCATTGTCTTTGATCACAATGATACTTTCGGTCTCGGTCTCTTCCCCATAAATCTTAATATGCCCATGCTCATGCGGCACATATTGAATGGCATTATCGATCAAAGCACTTAGCACCTGGCGTAGATGTGGTTCATTGATCAATACTGAAGGCAGATTTTCACGCTCAATTTTGATGCCCTTGTTTTTGATTTCGACTTGTCGAAAGTCCACTATCTCTTGTACCAGTAAATTGGGGTCAATAATTTCTACTTGCTCAATCGCTTGGCGGGAATCTACAAAGGCGCGAATATCAGCGAGCAGTTGGGTCATTTCCATAGCCCCATTGCGAATAAAACCGAGATATTCTTTGGCAGATGGGTCAAGTTTTTTTTCAAAGCGACGTTCTAATAAAGAAGAAAAGCTACTGATGGTTCTTAGCGGTTCTTTCAAATTGTGAGACAAGATGAAGGCAAATTGTCCCATCTCGTAATTATACTCTTCCAGATCTTGATTGCGTTTTTGGATGAGTAAGTTTTCTCTTTTGATATTTCGATTATGGAAACTCAAATTCCAAATGATGGCGCTTAGGATCAATAGCGCCAAGATCAAAACTATGCCATAAAGTCGGTCCAACTCTTTTTCCTGTCTCAGCAGATCCGTTTGCTGTCTTTCCAGGGCCAGATCTTTTTGGTTGATATTAAATTCCGCTTCTAGGCGACTGAGTTCTCTTTTCTCATTTTGTTCAGCAAGAGAATCTTCAAGCTGATGATAACGTTCAAAATGAGTTAAGGCATTTTTAGAGTCTTGCTGCTTCTTGTATACCTTATAGATGGCTTGATTTATATTGGCTTCTCTTCCGAGGCTAGCGGTTTTTTGAGCTTTGGTAATAAGAGGATTATGTCAGTGCGATTCACCATTATCAAACTGCCATAGGATACTATGATGAAATTGGCAATGAAGTCGAAAAGGGCATCACGATTTCAAATATCGGTAT
>JBCAWW010000228.1:0-7773 GCA_038534415.1 Bacteroidota bacterium
GCGCATGGTAGGCATCAATACCATCCAATGTGAATTGAGGCAACCCGTCTGATGGGCCTTGGCTCCACTGACATATATGCCCTCCTCCGTTCGTTTGACGATATGGACAAACATATCAGGATCTTCTTGCTGATGCGGCGCAAGGCTACGATCGCCTTTGACGTCCGTCATGGCTCCTCCTACAACATAATTGTAGGTATGGGTCATCTCAAGAAAGGATTTGAAGCGCTCATGATAAGCAGTATCATACTTTTCATCCATCTCAAAAGTGGTGGAATAAAGGGCATTAAAAGCATCCATTCCCACACAGCGCTGGAAGCAAGTGCCCGTATTTTGGCCGAGCTTGCGTTGCATTTTGTTTTGATTGGCTAGGTCTTCGACGCTCGTGCAGACGTGCAAAAAGCGACTAATGCGTTCCCCGGTGAAGGGGGAAATCACAGAGGCCAAGTCCGGTTCCCGTACCGCCAAGTCATAGGTCTCAGCCACAGCATTGATAGAGGGCCGGATCATCGGATGCTCGACGATCTCGGAGACGAGCACACCAAATAAATAGACTTTCAAGTTGCGGTTGCGGAGACTTTGGATATAGTCTTCTCCACTAATGATTTTTGTTTGTTGGAGCTTTGCTTCAGTAGACATTTAGTGCGAGTATTTGTCCTATTAAAATACAGAGAAAAGTGGAGATTCTTTGCCTAGGCTTTGCAATTAGTCTTATCTTAAGCTGATCTCGCAAATACTATGAAACTCGATCTTAACGCCAGTTCAAAGTGGGGTGATTTTGCCTTAGTCGCTCGATCCAACTGGCAAATCGCTAACACCTTTATCGATCATCAATCTGGCCTCCTCGTTGTCAACGAACAGCCTGCTGATCAAAGCCAGCTCAGGCCAAATGAATTTGGGACCATCCATATTCCCAATCAGCGCTATATCGTAGATGTCAAACAAAAGCGGATACTAAAAGCGAGTGAGTGGACCAAGCATTTTGATTATGATAGCCAGACCAGCATCAGTCCTGATAAACGGTATGAATTGATCAGCCAGCGGACTCATAATGCCGATACAGAACTAGATTTTATCGAAGAAAAGCTGATCGAACGAGTGAGTGGGACAGTGATTTCGACTGGCAGTAGAGTAGCCTTTTATGAAAAGCCTTATCGCAATCTTTATGAGCACCACCTACAAAACAAAGAGCTTGAGCGCAAAAGCAAGGAACAAGCTGCCCAAAAGATAAGTCTGGAGACGCATTATTTTCACTGCCTAGCGCAGCTCAAAGAGCAAGATGTGCTGCTACGTTACCAAAATGCGGAGGGGCAAGTCTATCGTTTGGTGTATGTGGAGGCTAGTTTTAAGTTTCAGCGGGAGGAGAAAAAGCTGTTTGCCGGCAAAGAGCAGATCCATTGCTTTTCATTCAATCGTTTTGCTGCCCCAGAGGAGGCTTGGCGCTTTATGACCCAAGATCCAGAATGGTTTGTACGCTATCAACCCGTTTGGTATAAGCGGGGCGAAAGGCTCTCCAATCCACTCTACAAACGCCATATCGCCCATCTTGCCAATCAAATCCGCAATAGCACACAGATCAATTGGGAGCATTATCGCGCTATCGGCAAGTGGAGTAATCTGCTTTATGCGCCTGAAATTAGCAGCTCCGAATATCTCCAAATTTGTCCCAACTGTACTAAGCGCGTATCGCTTTATCCACGCTATCCAACCTATATATGCACCGATTGCAAAAGCCTGATCACAGATGCTGATGGCCGTAAACTCAAGTTTAGCAATACCTCCTTTAGCGGTGGCTGTCAAGGCTATTATGTGGACACTAAGGAGAAGTATGAAGGCTATGACTGCTACATTGGAAAAAAGCAGTTTGAGGCCAGGGAAGCGCGTTTTGGAGGGGTAGTGATAGAGTTATATGATGAGACAAGAAAGGGCTACTAGAGTTTTCTGCTTTTTTTCTTTATGCCTCTGTGTTCATTTTTTTCTTCTCTGCTTCGCAGAACGCTTATTCAAAAAGTCCAAGTTGGCCTTTGGGGGGCTTCTTTTTTCGTTCGATGGTCTTTCCACCGTAGCGGTGCGATTCGCGGCGTTCCCGATTGAGGGCCTCATCAAAATCAGTTTCAAATCCCTTCTCGACTTTTTGGGCAAGTTTGCTGAGTTTTTTGATTGCCTTTTGCTTGTCGCTTTGACCGATTTTGGCTTTATCTACCGCTTCGCGCAACGCTTGGATCGATTGGTCATAGACCTTGGTTGGCACCGGAAATGGAACCCCACTCTTGCCGCCATGCGCAAAAGAAAAACGCGCCGGATCGCTAAAACGCGAAGGCGTACCATGGATCACCTCACTCACCAAGGTCAAAGATTGCAAGGTACGGGGCCCCATGCCCTGCAAAAGCAACAAATCCTCAAACTTACCCGCTTCGGTCTCCTGCGCCAAGCGCAATACTCCTCCCAATCGCTTCAAATCCACATCCTTGGCTTGGATGTCGCAATACGCGGGCAGTTGCATTTTGGGTACCTCTTTGAGGATTTTATCAGGATCTTCTTTAGAGATTTCAATGATCGCCGCCTGGGTCGCCTTCGCATCCTTGCTGACGAGATTGAGGATCAAGCCCTGATTATCGCCACAGACCGCAGCATGTGGTTCTTCGACAAAGGACTCGATGGCCTCCGAATGCCAATGATAACGCCTCGCCAAACCCTCTTTGCCCGCCATGCCCTGCTGAATCACCGACCAATGTCCTTCCGCACTGAGCACAAAACTGTGGAGATAAAGACTAAAACCATCCTGTAAGGCGGTGTTGTCCACTTTTGCGCTGAGTTTACTACTGCGCGCTAACTTTTTTCCATCTAAGCCTGTATAGTCGCCGATACGAATAAGTTCTTCGGGGGTCTTGAGGGATTGCTTGCCTTTGCCGCCGCAAACGTATAGACCTAAGGTCTGTGCATGAGGATTGAGGGATTGGCGGAGGGCACGCATGACGGCGGTGGTGACACCTGATGAGTTCCAGTCCATGCCAATAACAGCACCAAAACTTTGAAACCAAAAGGGATCCGAAAGCCGCTGGATAAAGCCTTCGCGCCCGTACTCGATGAGGATACTCTCGACGATCGGTAAGCTGAGTTGGACCATGCGGTCAAATAACCAGCGAGGGATTGAGCCTCCCCATAATGCCATGTCTGCCGTGCCGGAACGCTTCATTTATTCAACTTTTTGAGGTAGGTCTTCCAATCTAATAAGTAGCGTACTGCTAAGGAACGATGAGGCTGCCAAGTGGTTGCAATCTCCTTCATATTGGCTTTGAGCTTTGATTTGGGGTCGAGTTCGTATTGCTCTGCCATCACCAATTTGAGGTGATAGTCATCCACCGGAAATATATCGGCTCGTCGCAAAGTGAAGAGCAAAAACATATCGATGGTCCAAGGCCCAATGCCTTTGACGGTGCTTAGCATCTCTCGTACTTCTTCGTCGGTAAGCAATTGCCAATCGAGTGCCGCAAGGACTTTGCTTTGCCAGTGTTGCGCCAAACGCATGAGGGTATCGTATTTACTTTTGGCCAGCTTTTGAGCGGTGAAGGCTTCTTCCTCTATCAGTAAGATCGTTTCTGGAAGTATGGGCTCACCGCCAAGGAGATTTTTGAGTTTTTTGATCATCGCTCCTCGCGAACGGTGCGGAAGCTGTTGGTCCACTACACAGCTTACCAGATCATAAAAGGGATCGTTTGCCTCTGGATATTCAGGTGGAGGGATCGTCTCAATGATGGTTTTGAGCTGTGGGTCAATCTTGGCAAGTTGTTGCTGAGGAGACATAGTTTGTGGAGAAGCGTTCTGCGAAGCAGGGAAAAAAACTAAGCCATCTCAAACTCAATGGCCTGCTTGAAATAATCATTAAAAGGTTTGACCGTGAGATAGGCTTGCTCGGCGAGATCAACAAAATCCTCGGCCACAAATTCGGCTTGGCTAAGAGGGCGAATGGCGGTAAAACTCTTACGGCGCAGCAAATCAATATGCGGATGATCCACGGAGTAGGCCCTAGGGCTAGACTTGAGCATGTGCGGATCATGAGAGAAGCCACCATAAAAATGTTGAAATTCATCGGTTTGGATGAGCGCTTTGAGACGTTCTCCATCATAATCTACTGCTGCTCGGACCTTTTCGAGATTTTCTTTAGGCGGGCGATGTAGTCCTCCGCCGATAAAGGATTCGGTAGGACTGATATGAATATAAAAGGAAGGCTCGAACATATTGGCTACGGGCGCACAGCCAAAATTATCGCGATAGAGAGGTTTATCCGGATGAAAGCGACGATTGTTGGTAATGCGAAGGATGGTCTTTTTGGGCTCAATGGCAGCAAAACTAGGTTCATATTGGCTCAGGCGATCCAATATTTTGCCGATCTCTGCTAGCCAAATGTTTTTGGCCTGTTGATAACGCTTTTTATTGGCGTGCATCCACTCTTTGGAGTTGTTGGCAGAGAGGTCGCTGAGGAAGTCGTAAATGAGTTGTTTTTCCATAATAAAAGGCCGAGTCTTATAGATATAAAACTCGGCCCGCGGGCAAATGTTTGCGCGTTCTATGCAATAGAAACTAACTCAAATCTGCATTCTTAAAAGGCAACTCTCGCACACGCTTGCCAGAAGCCGCAAAAATCGCGTTAGCGACTGCCGGAGCAATCGGTGGCGTACCGGGTTCTCCACCACCCCCAATCGCATCATAGCTATCGATGATATAAGTCTCAAATTTGGGAGACTCATCCATGCGTAGCATCTGGTAGTTGTGGAAGTTACTTTCGACCACGGCCCCTTTTTCGATATTGATTTCACCGTGCATCGCTGCCGTCAATCCATACACAATCCCGCCTTCCATCTGCGCGATAAAATTGTCGGGATGAACGGCATAACCGGGATCGGCAACACAGACGACTCGATGTACTTTTAGCTGGCCATCGATCACGGATACCTCCGCTACTTGAGCAGCGACTGTGCCAAAAGCCACGTGCACAGCAATCCCTAAACCATGATTGGGAGGGAGCATGCCGCCCCAATTGGCTTTTTCGGCGGCCATTTCGAGTACTTTGAGCACTTTGGGATTATCCTTTAGCAAGGAACGCCTGTACTCATAGGGATCAGCCCCTGCTTGGTGGGCCAATTCGTCAATAAAGGATTCGGTGAAAAAGGCATGATTGGAGTGGGCGACACTACGCCAGTTACCCCAGGGAATCGGCAGCTTGACATCCGCATATTGGATATGTTGATGCTCAATATCATAAGGAATATAGGGGCCTTCGGCGGGATGCATTTTGTAGACAAACTGATTGAGCCAGACTTTGGGCATGCCCTCAGCATCTATTGCCGCTTTGAAGCGACTGATAGTAGCCTCACGATAGTAATCTTGGCGTGTGTCCTCTTCCCGCGACCAGATCAGTTTGACCGAATAATCTACTTCTTTGGCAATGAGGGCTGCTTGCTCTACAATGTCTGTTTCACTACGACGGCCAAAACCACCTCCCATCGTCATATTGTGGAGGGTGACATCCTCTAGTTTGAGCTTAAGTACATCGGCCACCGCGATCCTAAAACCAAGTGGATTTTGACAACCTACCCAGACTTCACATTTGCCATCATGATACCAAACGGTAGCATTCATGGGTTCCATGGTCGAGTGGGCGAGATAGGGTACTCGATATTCAGCCTCATAGGTACTGCTCAGCTCTCCCGTTTCCAGGGCCTTGAGAGCATTGCCTTTTTCGAGATCGGTTTCGAGTTTGTCGGTTTTGTCGAGTGCTTGTCCAAACTGGGCAAATATGTCAGCTTGATTTAGCCCATCATTGCCTTTGTAGTCATAATCTATGCTCAGGCTACTGAGGCCTTGTTTGGCAATCCAGTATCCATCTGCCACTACGGCCACAGCATCTCCGATTTCGAGAATCTTTTGGACACCGGCCATATCTTTGACTAGGCTTTGATCGACAGATTTGAGCGAAGCTCCAAAGACGGGGGGAGATTGGATGGTAGCGTATTTCATACCCGGCAGTTTGACGTCCAAACCGAATTGAGCGCTGCCGTCTACTTTGGCGGGGATATCCACTCTAGGGGGAGAGGTGCCGATGATTTTGAAGTCAGCAGGCTTTTTGAGCTTCGGCTTCGCCGGAACGCTTAGTTCTGCTGCTGCTTGGGCAAAGTCGGCAAATGGAGCTGATTGGCTGCTCTTATCGTGATAGATATAGCTTTTTTCGGCTCTAAGTTCCGCTAGCGGAACGCTCCACTTGTCTGCTGCTGCTTGCAGTAAGACCGCTTTGGCAGAAGCACCCGCGACTCGCATGCCTGAGGCTCCTGTAAAACGAACCGATGCACTGCCTCCGGTGATTTGCAAGCCCATTGACTTGGTTGCCATCAGTAAGGCACCATCGAGGGTTTTATCTAAGAAGCTCGGGATATTGAACATCTCACTCATAAAGCCTTTGGCCAGCACATAGTTGGCGTATTCTTTATCAGCCGGCGCTTCCATAAATTCCATCTTGTCCCAATCCGCCTCAAGTTCTTCGGCTAGCATCATCATCAAGGCGGTATGCACCCCTTGGCCCATCTCCGAATGAGGCAGAATCGCGGTGATGAGATTGTCTGGATTGATTTTGAGCCATACATTGATGACGGTTTCGTCCTCTTCGGCGATCAAGCCCATGACTTTGCCGATGCGCTTGCCCGGGCGGATGGCTACTCCCATGACCAATACACCGCCGGTCAATATACCAGCGCCGATAAAGGCGCGTCTTGTCCATTTACCCATTGTCTGCGATGATTTGAGGGTTAGAAGAAAGCGAAGCTGCCGCTTTTTGGATGCCACGTTTGATACGTGGGTAGGTGCCGCAGCGACAAATATTGCCTTTCATGGCTTGATCTATTTCCTCCTCGGAGGGAGCGGGGTTATCGTTCAGCAAAGCTACTGCCGACATGATTTGCCCAGACTGACAATAGCCACATTGGGGCACTTGCTCTTCGATCCAAGCTTCTTGGACCGCGTGGAGCAATCCTTGCTCGTCTTTGATGCCCTCGATGGTGGTGATGGACTTGCCCTGCGCCGAGGCGAGAGGCGTAACACAGGAGCGGACGGGCTTGCCATCTAAGTGGATGGTACAAGCTCCGCATTGGGCCATACCGCAGCCAAATTTAGTGCCGGTCAGTCCGGCCTGCTCTCTGATCACCCAGAGCAGTGGAGTACCTGGAGCCACGTCTATTTCGTGGGTTTCGCCGTTTATTTGCAGGCTTATCATATAATTTCGCTTATGTTTTGGGTGGTTTTGTCTCTTTAATGGGTCTTATCAATTTAATTAAAAAAAGTGTCAAGCCATCCATAAATAAAAAACTATATTTTGCCTTTTTGTTTACTTCTGGGGCTTTTTTCTCTAAGGGCGAAGGAAGAAACTAGTTATCAGTTGGTGGAGGATTTGCCCTACTATGGAGATTCTTGGCGGGGTAGGATGAGGTAATGAGGCAGCTTTTGACAATCATCCAAGTCCAAGAGCAGTCTTTGGGACAGCCTAGAGGTCTTTCTGGAATTTTTAGTACCCCAATGACCTAAGCTAGATCCGCAAAGGAGGAAAGTCAGTTTGGGAAATGGGACTTTGTCGCTATTTTGTTAGTGCGCAACCCTATCCATAGACTCAAGGAGTACGTGGATATTATAAATAACACTAGATGTACTTTCGGACTTACTGTACGTTAGCCATTTTTTTGGCGATTTCAGTCTCTTTAAATGCCCAAGACTATCGTCTCTTTTTCA
>JBCAWW010000229.1:0-7760 GCA_038534415.1 Bacteroidota bacterium
TGCTTCCTCTCAATTCAATGGTGGTAAATTAGCTTGGCAAGCCTATGAATTGACAATAAATAGAACCGTTAGTAGGCTAATGGAGATTGTTAGCTATTTATAGGTATCATAGAGGTGGAAACGCTCAGTTCTCAACTTTATTCGATCACTAACTTTCGCTATGGTTTCTTCTTTTTCCTTTCCTACCTTTGCCGCATGAAAATTTTGCTGATCGGATCAGGTGGGAGGGAGCATGCCCTCGCCTGGAAAATGGCCCAGTCTCCTAATTGTGAACACATATTTATCGCGCCTGGCAATGCCGGAACCGCTAAAGTTGGTACCAATACCAGTATCGATATCTCAAACCATGAAGCAGTCGCTAAGTTTGTTTCAGACAAAGGCATAGATATGGTCGTAGTGGGGCCTGAGCAGCCATTGGTAGAAGGAATCACCGATTTTTTGCAGGCCAAGGGCATCGCGGTCGTCGGGCCTAGTCAAGAGGCCGCCCAGCTTGAGGGCAGCAAAGATTTTTCCAAGCGTTTCATGCAAAAGTATGGGATTCCCACGGCGGCTTATGCTGCTTTTGAGTCTCATCAAGAAGCAGAAGCCATGGCCTTTATCGAGCAGCAAAAGCTTCCCATCGTCGTCAAAGCAGATGGTCTCGCAGCGGGTAAGGGGGTCTTGATTTGTGAAACCCACGCTCACGCCAAAGAAATCACTAGCGAAATGCTCAGCGGCAAAGCGTTCGGCGAAGCCGGCACCACTGTAGTCATAGAAGAATTTCTCAAAGGCATCGAAATCTCCATCTTTGTATTGACCGATGGCGAGCATTATCACCTCCTGCCTTCTGCCAAAGATTACAAACGGATTGGCGAAGGAGATACTGGACTCAATACCGGTGGTATGGGCGCTGTTTCCCCGGTGCCATTTGCTGATGAGGCATTTGTTGCCGCTGTCGATAGAGAAATCGTACAGCCGACCATGCGCGGTATCCGCGAAGAAAAATTAGATTATAAAGGCTTTATCTTTATTGGCCTTATGATCGTCGAAGGCAAAGCATATGTGCTCGAATACAATGTCCGCATGGGCGATCCCGAGACGGAAGTTATCATGCCCCGCTTAGAGGCAGATCTTGTGGACCTATTTGCAGGGGTCGTAAACGGCAATCTCCATGAAAAGGCCCTCGCTATTTCTCCCAAGACCTGCACTACGGTCATGCTCGTTTCTGGTGGCTATCCAGCAAGTTATCCCAAAGGCAAATTGATGACGGGCTTTGACAAAGCCGAAGGTTCTATTCTCTTTCACGCTGGTACTAAGCAGACTGAAGAAGGAATCCTAACCAATGGAGGCCGTGTTTTGGCGATAAGTTCGCTAGGCGACAGTATAGAGGAAGCCGTCGGCCAATCTTTGCTCAATGCCGAAAAAATATCCTTTGACGGTAAATTTTATCGTCGAGACATCGGTCAAGACCTACTCAAATGAAAAAAATAATTTCTTTAACCATACTCTCCCTGATGCTTGCTTGCGCTGGGGAGAAAACCACCTCAATGGCTCAAACTGAGCTAGCAGCAGGAGAGTACAGGCTAGAGCTACAACTCACTTCTGAGCAAACTTTGCCCTTCGAGTTAAGCCTACAAAAAGACGCTGACCAATGGCGAGCCATCATCCACAACGCTGCCGAAAATATCGAAGTAGACGAAGTCCTTTTGACTGCCGATTCTCTCTTCATTCGCATGCCTGTCTTTGATTCCGAATTTCGGCTAGCGATTGAGTCTGAGCAGCAACTCTCGGGTGCTTTTTATAATTACTCTCGCGGCTTGGATTATCAAATTCCGGCCAAAATGTTTGCGGCAGCGCAAGCCCGCTTTACCACGGCTCAGCCCAATTTTGAGATTGACGGAAATTGGGAAGCGGTATTTAGCGACGAGCTAGAGGATGAATATCCAGCGGTTGGTGTTTTCAAACAGGAAGCCGATTATGTTAGCGGAACCTTTTTGACAGAGACAGGTGATTATCGTTTCCTAGAGGGGGCCGTCAATGGCGATAAACTACAACTTGCTTGTTTTGATGGGGCCCACGCTTTTCTTTTTGAGGGGGCAATGGAGGGAGACACCCTGCGGGGAACGTTTTGGTCCGGCAATCATTGGCAGGAGCCCTTTTGGATGGTCAAAAATCCCGAAGCAAGCCTGCGTTCTCCGGAGGAGCTGACCTACCTCAAAGAAGGCTATGATAAATTGAGTTTTAGCTTCCCTGATTTAGCCGGTAAGCCGGTTTCTCTGAGTGATCAAGGCTTTCAAGACAAGGTTGTGCTGATCCAGATCATGGGCTCTTGGTGTCCTAACTGCTTGGATGAGACGCAGCTATATAAGCAATGGTATGAACGCTACCATGAGCAAGGCCTCGAGATTGTAGCGCTTGCTTTTGAGCGTAGTAGAGGCGATTTGGGCCTCGCCCAACGCAACGTCCAGCGCCTCGTCGACAAACTAGAACTGGCCTATCCCTTCCTGATCGCCAATGCCGACAACGACAAGGCGGCGGCCGCAGCAAAGTTACCGATGCTCAACGCCATCCTTTCCTATCCGACCAGTATCTATATTGATCGAAAAGGCGAGATTAGACGCATCCATACCGGATTTAACGGTCCTGGCACAGGTGATATTTACCTACGCTACCGTGAGGATTATGAAGGCTTTATCGAAAAACTATTGGCGGAGTAGTTTGACCCGATATACTGCCTGTCTTGCGGTGATGTACAAATAATCGTCAGCGCCAAAAGCCACATTGGTAGGGATTTGTGGGAGCATAAGCGTACCTAAATATTTGCCAGTAGGGTTGAAGAGCAAGAGCCCTCCTGGTCCAGTACAATAGAAATAGCCCTTACTATCAATCTTCATCCCGTCGGGATTGCCTACAAGGTATGGATTAGGCGGTTTGAGAAATTCCATGCGTTCACCTAGGGTGCCATCTTCTTCGATCAAATAGCGAAACCACGACTTATTGGTGCGGTCTATGTTGAGTGTGCGAGTTCGCTCCTTAAACTGATTGTTGCCGACGTAGAGAAACCGCTCATCTGGCGAAAGTGCGATGCCATTGGGGCGATAAAGGGCAGAATCTAGTAGGATCAGTTTCTTGCCTTTGAGGAGATAAACACCATTGAAACTGAGCTCTTTGTCGGGATGGTAATCCCACTTATCGGGTCCATTGCCTAAGCCCCAAGGAGGGTCTGTGAAGTAGATATTGCCGTTGCTATGGATTGCTAAATCATTAGGACTATTGAGTTGCTTACCTTTGTATTTGTCGGCAAGTACTTTTTCCTTTTCGCCTAGGCGAACGATTTGTCTCCCCCCATGCTGCACGGCGATAAGATTGCCTTGGGCGCCGATAGCGAGCCCATTGCTATGGCCCGAGGGCTTGAGGTATTGGCTAAATCCTGCCTCCGTATCCCAGCGATAAATGGTATTGCGAGGGATATCACTAAAGAGCAAATAGCCCTCTGGATGCCAAACGGGTCCTTCGGTAAAGCCAAAGGTGTCTCCTAGCATTTCTACCTGGGTCTCTGGCGGAAATATCTCTAGCATCTCTTCCTCATATATCAACAACTTGCCCGCTCCGGCAGGCTCCGCGAAATAATGCCACAGATTGTAAATCGGCTGATGGCGATCAGCTTTGCGCCTAAAGCCCGTCGGATCAAAGCTCGGATTTGCTGGCGTCGGATTTTCTAGCTTGAGGGTGTCATTGTAGGTAGTTTGATGTGCTTTGAGCTGAGCGTACATGCGATCAAAAGCTTGCGGAGCATCTTCCCGCTTCAGCGATCGCAGCTCATAAGGATCATTTTGCAGGTCAAAAAACTGCGTAATACCAATCCTTGGATAGACGATCATCTTCCAGCGATCATCGCGGATGGCTCTTTGGGTACTACCGTAGGTCGTAAAGAGATATTCCCGAACGCCTTCTTTTTCATCTTTTATGATGGGCAGGAGACTTTTGCCTTCAACCCCTTGGGGAACGCTTATTCCCAGCATATCGCAAAGGGTAGGGTAGAGGTCATAGAGATAGACGAGGGCATCTTGTTTTTTTCCTTGGGGTAGGCCTGGACCGGCAATGATCAGCGGACTATGCATGCCTGATTCATAGAGATTTTGTTTGCCTAAGAGGCCGTGACTCCCGATGCCCAAGCCATGATCGCTACTAAAAATGACGATGGTGTTTTCATTCAAGCCTTGTGCTCGAAGCTGCTGGAAAATACGGCCGATCTCCTCATCGACTTGAGTGATCATGGCGTAATAATCCGCAATTTGAGATCGCAACTGACTTTGGGTACGCGGCCAAGCCCCTAGGACTTCGTCTCTGATTTTCATCGGACCAATGTCAAAAGGATGCTGCTCCATAGCATCGGGTGGCAAAGGTATCCCTGCAGGATCGTAGCGTTCGGCGAAGGCGGGCAAAGGACTACGAGGATCATGCGGTGCTGTAAAGGCTACATAGGCAAAAAAGGGTTGCTCTTGCTCTGATTGCCCATAATTACGGATAAAATCTATGGCGCTCTGGGCAAAAAGACTGGTCGAATAGTCTTTGCGCTGGACTTTAGAGAAAGTACCGTCCTCTTGCAAATCACGCACAGGCACATGATAGTGATCGCTCATGCCTCCTAGAAATACGTTTTCTCCCTGTACAAAACCAGCGGCAAAGGCTTCGCGCTCATTATGCCATTTGCCGGTGCCAAAGGTGAGATAATCGTTCTGCCGCAGGCTAATCGGTAAAGTCGGTAAGCCATTGATACGATCATAGACATTGAATAAGGAACGGCCCGACATCAGCATGGCTCGACTAGGCGCACAAACGGCACCATGATGAGAACCCATACAGTAGTTTTGGGTAAAATGAGTCCCCCGAGCTGCCAGTGAATCCAAGTTGGGTGTCTGGATATAAGGGTTGCCGGCTGCACCTAATGCATCGGCTCGCTGGTCATCGCTAAACAAAAAGAGGATGTTGGGGCGCTCTTGGCCAAAGGCACAACTGAGCGTTCCCCAAAGGGTGAAAAATAGTAGTAGTCGTAACATGCAAGATCCGTATTTGGAGAAATATACGGATCATATACAAGATCTCTAGTTTCTCAGGTAGCGGAATAATACTCTCCTATCTATTGCATATGCCTGGCCCACAACTATGTCTGGTCCTGCATGATAAAAGCGACTAATGCCTTGATTGGCTACCTCATTTTTGCCTTGTATCCATGCATGATTGGCATTAGGTTTATGATAGAGCGCCGCATAGTCGTAAGGGGCTAGGTCATAGGGCTGATTACTGGCGGCGTATACTTCTTGTCTTCCAGTGAGGCTATAGCGAAAACATTCCCCTCCTTGCCAGCGCAATATGAGGCCCGTCTCTTCTAATTCAGTCCATGTTTGACCGCCATCTACACTGTTATGGTGTACGCCTCCGACCTGGTAAAATAAGCTATCGCGGCTCATCGCCTGAAAAGAGGGAATGCTCATCCCAGTCGTCTGTATTTCTGGAAGCTCAGCAATAAGCTGCCAGCTTTGCCCTGCATCCTGACTGAGTATCAGTTGATTGCCTTCAGTAAGCATTATTGTTTGAGGATCAAGGGATTGGATGGGGTTGTAACTTGGATTGTGGCCATAGTTTCTCGTCCAAGTTTTGCCACTGTCCTGGGTAACCCACAAACTAAGGTCAGTACTCTCGCTTTTTAAGAATATCCCATTTTTGACATCGCTAAACCATAGATCATAGATTTTTGCATTATGATTAGCGTTTGCTTGCATCCCCCAATTGGGAAGATTGGAAGTATGTGAAATCCAATTGGCACCGCCATCCTCCGTGTAAGCAAATATCAAGGAATCCTTATCGGCAGGAACATAAGCAACTACTCCGCGGTCGAGGCTCCAAAAATAAGTGTGCTTGATGTTGACACTGTCGGCAAAAGGGATTTCGTTCCAGCTAAAACCTCCATCCTCTGTCCTCAGTAAATCAAGTCTTTTATAGGCTTGGGTTTCGTTGAAGAAGTGTAACTCTTCATGGGTGGACTTGCGAAAATCATTTTCGGGATAAAATGCTAAACCACTAGCGGGCAGGATATGCTCATCTTGGAGTATTTCATAGGTCCAGCCTGATATTTCAGGGGGCCATTGCAATGCTGGTAAATCGTTAGGCTGATAGTGGGGTTTGGGCTCGTTTACATTTGAAGGGCCACACGCTATCAGCAAAGCAAGCGTACCAATGAGTAGGTAATTACTAAGATTATAAATTTTCATGGAGGTGCTATTTAAACAAAAAACGCACCTTAGGTCTCATAGGTTGGGTCAAACAGATAGCAAGACTGCTACATAGTGACAAATGCTGGCTGCTAATACAAATATATGCCAGATAGCATGGTTATAACGCAAGCGTTCCCATACAAAAAAGATCACGCCGAGGGTATATAAGACCCCACCGACGGCTACCATCACAAAGGTGGCAGTGGGTAACTCCGTATAAAAGGGCTCGGCAAAAAAGACCAGCATCCAACCCATACCGAGGTAGAGGAGGAGGGAAAACCATTCGTATTTACCGGTAAAAAATATCTTATAAACTACCCCAATAGCGGTCAAGCCCCATAAAATCGACAAGAGCGTGATGCCCATGGGATTGAGAAAGTAGATCAAAATAAAGGGGGTATAGGTACCGGCGATCAAAAAGTAAATACTGATGTGGTCCATCATCTGCATGAAGGATTGAATCCGGGCAACGTACTTACTTTGATATAGGGTAGAGCCGTGATAAAGCGTCGAAAAGGTATAGACCATCAAAAAGCTAAACCCAAAGATACTGGCTCCTACCAAGCCGGCGGTATTGCCATTTACGGAGGCCAAGGCGATCAGAATCGGCATAGAAATGATGCCAAATAAGAGGCCTAAACCATGAGAAAGGCTATTGGCAAGTTCGTGACGAAATTCAGTGATGGATTGGGGGACACTCATATTATAATAAACGAAAAGCTGCTGGCAAAAGTACCTGTTTTCGTGCTCAAATGTTGCACCTAAAGCTTAAGCTTTTGTTAAGTATATACTCCATTTCAGGGGGCTTTGTTATCGCGATCAAAATCTCTTCAAAAAGTATCCTTAGTTTGCACCTAATGAAAATCTTGATAGTAGAAGACCAAAAGGATCTTTCGGACAATATTGTACAGTATTTGCGCCGAGAAGGTATCCAGGCTCATCAAGCAATGGACTGCGAACAGGCACTCGAAGCCTTGTCGGGAGGGAGCTTTGATGTGGTCTTATTGGACATTATGCTACCTGATGGCAATGGTTTGGACGTATTACGCGCCGTAAAATTTGAATACCCGCAGAGTGGCGTTCTGATCATTTCTGCCAAAGATGCCTTAGATGACAAACTTCAAGGTCTAGACCTTGGCGCTGATGATTATTTGACCAAGCCCTTTCATCTGCCTGAGCTAAACGCTCGCATCAAAGCCATCTATCGCCGCCGCAATTTTGATGGGCAGGACAAAATTATTTTTAATGAAATCAGTATCCAGCCTGACACCTTAGAGGTGCTCGTCAATGATGATCAACTAGCCCTTACCCGTAAGGAGTATGAATTGCTCCTCTACTTTATGGCCAATAAAAACCGTGTGCTCACCAAGCAAGCAATCGCCGAATATCTATGGGGGAGCCAACTCGATCTATACGACTCATTTGACTTTGTGTATCAGCATATTAAAAACCTCCGCAAAAAGATCACCGAGGCTGGGGGAGAAGATTATATCACTACTATCTATG
>JBCAWW010000230.1:0-7712 GCA_038534415.1 Bacteroidota bacterium
AGTGGAGCGATATATAAGACTTTGGTTTCTTGAGGATCATGGGTAAAAGCCCACTCATCAAGGTCAACAAACTTAATATCGCCATCCAATGAAACATCCCTAAGCTGCCAAACAGGCGGTAGATCATAAAGGCGGTGAGGTTTACTCCTAGCATCGCCACAGCATAGGCATAGCCCACTTTCTTGTGTAAAGCAGTTGCTTTGGAAATAATCAGCACTATGCTGCCTGTAATCAAGGCGATGATAGAAAACCCTAAATGAATGAGCCCAATATTGCCTGATATCAAATTGTCTAAATTCATTTTTCTGTGGTTTAAGTTTTTATTCCTTTTGCCTTATACTTTCATAATCCTGCAAGACAATGCGCACACTTGAGATCAATAGCTCAGGATCATCCCAATGAACGTAATGCCCCGCATCAGCGCTGTAAAATATCATGCCTTTGTCAACGGATTGGATCACATCTGTCCATCTCCATAGGCGGTGCTTGATTTTTGACCTAAAGAGTGCTTCTGCATCGTACTCCTTGGAGTGAAATTTTGCAGGCATATCAAAACGCCCACCAACCAAAATATGTACGGGAATGTTGGGAAGGCTCTTTTCGTTGATTTCCTGAAACTCTGCCTCACGCAATGTTTCCAGGACTTGCCCTTCTCGCTTTATGGGGCCGGGTGATTTTTCGTGGCCTAGCCTACGCCTTTCAACAAAGACTTCGATTAAACTATCAACTTTCGCCTCTTCCCAATCGAGAACCTCATAATACACTCTTTTATTTTGATGGGTTTCGGTAAAATCAGCAGGATCAACGATAATCAGGCCTGCCAGCATTTCAGGATAATGGTTGGCAAAGCCTCTGACATACAATCCTCCGAGAGAGTGTCCAACCAACACATAAGGAGGTTCCAATTCCAAATGATTGAGGAGGCGAACCAATCGATCCGAGACATTTTCTATCGTAGGCATCTCCTCTATAGTATCCGAATTTCCTACTCCGGGCCTCTCATACGTAAGCAGTGGGGCAAGTTCGGCTACGCCTTCAATCACTTTGTCCCAATTGCCCATGGGGGTACCATGTCCACTTTCAAATATGATTAATGGCTCTCCTTCCTTACGATCTTCAATGCCTATGGTGTTGATCCATATCCGAGTACTGTCCAGGCTCACATAGCGACTTTGGCAAAATGCACTCTTCCCCAAAACCAAGCTTAGCAGGAGTATGACTGACATTTTCACCAAAAAGGAATCGTGCATCATAGTTTGCGTTACTCAGATTTAAAAGCCAATGATACGTAAACGATCATCATTACAGGCAACGAGGAACTTATCGTTCCCCAAGGGGGTAATATGCTTAACATCATAGGGCAAAAATAGGCCGCTCAAGATCGCCGGAATCGCTTCAAACTTGCCCTCGCCATTGCCTTGCAGGTACAATCCTAGTCCAGCATCAGCCCTAGGCGTTTCGATCTCAGAGACAAATAGATTGCCTGCGATGACAATATCTTGCTGACCATCATCATCAAAATCATTGATCAAGATATCGTTGATGGGCGCCATCTGCGCTTCTCTAGGGAGCAGATGTTTTATATACTGTCCATTGCCTTGGTTTTCCCACCAGCAGGATGCAAATGATTCCACTTCATATTGCAGGGCTGCTGCCAGTTTCGACGGATTATACACTTCCTCTAAATTGGCGGAAGCAAATAAATCATAGGTTGGGAAATCTTGCTTGAGCATAGGCACCTGTTCCGAAGAGCAGCTCTTTCCTCTGAGCGGAACGCGTGCTCCAAAATTGTAATAGCTCAAAACGATATCTTTTTGCCCATTGGCATCAAAGTCTTCATAATGCACGGAAAAGGGTTTGCCTGCTGATGCATGATACTTATAGTTTTCGCCTAGATTTCCGGTGATGATATCTTGGTCTCCATCCCCATCTAGATCGGCGGCATCAATGCTAAACCACCAAGCCCGAGTATTTTCAGACAGGGTCTTCTGGACAAAACCGTTCTCAGAATGAGCCAAAACAATAATCTCTTGCCACTCCCCTACTGCTACCAAATCTAAATAGCCATTGCCATCATAGTCAAGCCATATCGCGTCAGTACACATCCCCAACGTCGCCAAATCTCCCTCGACGCTAGCACTGATATCCGTAAAGCCTTCTGTACCATCATTGCGTAGGAGAAAGCTCGCCGCCGGAGTAGGATATTCACCAGGCGTATGTCTACCTCCCACAAATAGGTCTAGGTCACCATCCTGATCAAAATCACCCGCACTCACACGCCCACCGCTGCTATACATTGGTGGCAATAATTGACTCGCGCTAAAGACACCTTTGCCATCATTGAGGTACAAACGGTCTTGATATTGTGGGTCTCCCACAAAAAACGCATTTCCCCCACTGACTACATATAGATCATGATCGCCGTCTCCATCTACGTCTAAGAAGAGTGCATGTACGTCTTCAGCGCCTCTATCAGCCTTAAATGCAGCCTGCTTACTTTGGCTAAACTCACCATTGCGGCCTTGCAGGTATAGACTCCCTTCATTCAATACCGCACCTCCTACAAAAAAGTCTTCTAAGCCATCACCGTTGACATCTGCCGTAGCAATCGCAGGGCCAAATTGAGACATCTTATGTGGCAGCAACACTTGTAAAAAATAGTCATCAAAGGGATTCTCTTGATGCTTATGCGCCAGTTTGCTTTGCTCAGTGAGCTCCCTAAAGACGGGCTCTAAAAACTCTTCAATTGCTGCCTGAGGCTGCCCGGGCCTGATCGTTATTTCTTGGTCGAGCTTTTCAAGCGAACGCCTCTCCTCCTTGCCGTTGGGCCAGATAATATGCATCTCAATGGGGCCCTCATACTCTCCCAAACCAAAATGAAAAATCGCTTCGGAGGTCGAGTACATCCCTCGGATATTGGTCAACTCCTGCGTTTGGCGCTCTGAGCCATATTCAAGATTGATTCTCGTACCAAAGACTTGCGGGAGATCAACTTTGATCCGGATATAATGCGCGCTTTCGCCCTGCTCTCGACTCATATTTTGATAGACAAAAGCAGGGGCATTGAGGTTACTGACGACCAGATCCAAATCCCCATCATTGTCGAGATCGCCATATGCAGAACCATTAGAAAAGGAAGCTTCATTCATCCCCCACTCATCCATTTTCTTGCTGAAGCTCAAGTCCCCATTATTACGAAAGGCATAGTTCGCCAAAGGCACAGAAGGAATAAGCTTCATGGCCTCTTCTAGGTCCAAAACGTCCCAAATGCTCACATCGCCAGCATTGGGGTTTTTGCGTATATACTCATCAGCTTTGCGTTGGACGTAGGCCGGAAAAGTCTTAGCGGCATCCGTATTACGTATATCACGCAGCAGCCCATTGGTCACGTATAAATCTTGCCAGCCATCATTGTCAAAGTCGGCAAATAAGTTTGACCAACTCCAATCTGTACTTGGCACACCTGCCATCTGCCCGATTTCACTAAAATGTACCCCTTCAGGCCCTATTTCTCCTTGATTGAGGTGCAAGGCATTGAACATATATTGATAGTGGCCCCCATCATCCACAACCTTCCAAAAAGAGGCCGGATTCATCCCGCTCATATTGGCTTTGAGACGATAGTTATCTTCTGCGACCATGTCCAATACCATCAAGTCCAACCAGCCATCATGATTGATATCCGCCGCATCTACTCCCATGCTATAAAAGGAGATATGGCGCATACTTGCGTCTATGACATTTTTAAAGGACCCGTCTTTCTGGTTGAGATAGAGACGGTCAGGGCGCTCATAATCATTGGCCAAGTAGATATCTACCCAACCATCATTGTTTACATCTACGATAGAAGCCGAGTTGGCAAAGCCAGGTTCGAGTACTCCCGCCTTAGCTGATACGTCTTCAAAACGTCCATTATCATTGCGGTATAAACGTGGGCGGTAGGCCTCTAGGCTGAGGTCTGCACCGTATAAATCAGAGTAGTTACCGGGATTGGGGGGTTGATTGAGCAAAAACAAATCTAGATCGCCATCTCGATCAAAGTCCAAAAAACTAGCATGCCGAGTGCGAGCCGTATCCGCAATGCCATAAGCCTCTGCCTGATTTTCAAAACGGATACTTTTGCCTCCATCATCCATCATTTGCTCACCCAAATTGATATAAAGCACATTTGCTCTCAACTCAGGCTGATCATCATAAAGCTCACGAGTAACATAAATATCGAGCCAGCCATCTTGGTTGACATCTGCTAGCACGACTCCAGAGGACCACCCACCATTATCGACGATGCCAGTTTCAGCACTCGCTTCGCGGAACGCCATCTCTCCTTGATTGAGGTAGAGACGATCAGCCACCAGATTACCCGCAAAAAAAACATCTTGCAGTCCATCATTATCAAAGTCACCAATTCCGACTCCTCCACCACCGTAAAAATTGGAATAGATCAGCACATTGTGATCTTTTTCATCGGTGAGCTGATTATTAAAATCGATGCCAGACTGAGCGGGAGTCAGGCTTTGAAATCGGGTTTGTCCAGCTAGCTGAACGCTTACCCCCAACAATAAAAAAATAAGGCTAAGGCTTTTCATACTTCACTTTTTCGACTACTCCTTAACACCTAAAAATACAAAAAAAGGGTGGCTGCTCCCATCAGGGAACAGCCACAATATGTTTAACAAAAAGTTAAATCTTAGTTAGCGTCCCACCACATTTTAGTAGTGAACTCATCAGCACCTTGGCGAGCGATAGCCGCGTTGATGTTGGCTTCATTAACACCGTACTCTGCGGATGGGTAACGAAGACGACGTGGCACTTGGCTATTGGCTTCGTTTCCAGGGAAGTCTACGGGTACCAAGTCAGGATAACCAGTACGACGGTAGTTAGCATAAGCTTCATACTCATTCCAGAAAGTTGCCGCCCAGTATTGCTCACCAATTTGCTCCATGGCATTGGCAGCGTCATATGGGTTGTTAGCTATGTAATCATCAATGTCAGTCTCAGAAATAGCCATTGAGGCGTCATATAGCTCGCCCCACTGCTGCATCGCAGCGCGTACACCATTTTCATAGTGAGTAGCAGCATCACCGCTGTGCCATCCTCTTTCTGCAGCTTCAGCAAGCAAGAGCTCAACTTCTGCATAAGATTGGAACATCATTGGAGAGTTAAACTGAGCAATCACTGAGTTTACACGGCTATAAGTCTCGAGGTCGGTACCTCCAGGATAGTTAGCCAAAGAGGTGGTAGTAAAACCATTAGGCAAGCCTTTTTGGTCGCCACCTGAAGCAACTACTCCTAATACAGCTAAGCGAGGATCACCTTTGCCATCCATCCAATCTACAAAGGTAGCAGAAAGACGCTGGTTGTCATCGGCAGCAAATACCTCACCCACACCATTACGGTTGATACCACCAGGACCGTCTTCATGAGGAACTAGTGCAGATTCGCTAAGGGCAGTCATCACGCCACCAGTGGTAGCTTTACCAACATACTCTTGAGCCAATGCAGGATCTACTTCAGAACAACGCATCGCAAGGCGAAGCATCAATGAGTAAGCATACTTTTTCCAGAGGGTGAAATCACCATCATAAATCAAGTCACCAGGCACTTCATCCGAACCAGAACCGACAGCGCTCGCAGCTTCATCAAGCTCCTTGAGCATATCGCGATAGATAGACTCTTGAGAATCATAAGCAGGAGAGAAGTTTCCAGTAAGGAAGCCATTACCAGCCTCTGAATAAGGAATATCACCGTAAAGGTCTGTCATTCTGTGGAATGCAGCCACACGCCAGATACGTGTAACTTCACGTAGGTTGGCATAGTCGGGATCGCCTGCTGTTTTATCGAGCAGCTCTGCGATTTCCTTGATATAATTACGGTAGCCACGCTCCCAAAGAGAAGCAGAATAGCCCTGATTGAAGAGATACTTATCGCCTGACCAGTAAGTAGGTAGGGCGGCAAGGTGCTGTACCATCGTAGAAGAGTAGATCAAGATAGCACGCCAGTTTTCATAACGCTCACCTGAAGTTTGTAGCTGAGCGTAAGACAAGAGATAGTTGTAATCAATCTCGTTGATCGCGTTGGGGTTAGTGTTCATCTCTGCGAAGCCCTGATCACAAGAGCTCAGAGGCAGAGCGATTACCGCCAACAACAAGAATAGCTTATTGATATTTTTATGAATCAATTTCATTGCTTTCAATTAAAATTTGAGGTTGAGGTTCACACCATAACTACGAGAAGCAGGTACACCAAACATCTCCAGTCCCTGAGCATTACCATTGGTGTAAGTAGACTCTGGGTCAATGTTCTCAACTTTAGACCAAAGTAGTGCTAGGTTACGGCCGACAAGCGAAACAGAAATTCCTGCGAAAGGAGTTTTTTCCATAATGCTATTAGGTAGGCTGTAGCCAAAGCTGATCTGACGAAGTTTCGCGAAGTCCGCAGACTCAACAAATTGATCTGTGATGTTGAAGGCGATACGCTGGTAGTAATCCTGAGCCGTAACATTTGTGCTAATCGTCTCATATGTTGGATTGCCATCAGGATCTGTTCCGGTCTGAGTTACCCCTGACACAGCTAAATCACCACTACGTCCTTCAAGCGTCTGCTTGTGAAGACCACGTAGGGTTGTATAAGCATTGGTAGCATTGTAAATGAAACCACCAGTCTTAACATCAATCAAGAAGCTCAAACGGAAACCTTTGTAGGTAAACTCGTTGATCAAACCAAAAGTATTAGGGTGTACACCTGTTCCCAATGGCACAAACTCACCACGTACCGGCAAGCCATTAGCATCATAAACCAAGTTTCCAGCATCATCTACTGCTTGAGTGAAGCCCATGATCTGACTGTAAGGCATTCCTACTACGTGGTGGATATATGCATTACGAGTACGGCTTTCTGCTACACGGATATCATCAAGTCCTGATACAAGACTATCAACAGTATTGTTGTTGCGAGAAAAGTTAAAGGTTACATCCCAACGGAAATCGTTTGTCTTCACTGGAGAACCAGTCAACAACAATTCGATACCCTTATTGGTCATCTGGCCTACACTTACGAAGGCAGAACCATAACCAGAAGTTTGAGAGATAGAGGCAGGAAGGATATCACCTTGAGTTACTTTGTTGTAATAAGCAAAGTCAATTCCAAAGCGGTTGTTAAACAAGCGGATATCAGCACCTACTTCATATTCTGTTACTGTTGGAGGAGTTGGAGCGATCGGAGGTACAGTACCACCATTGATACGACCTAATGGACGACCGAGGTGTCCACCAACCAATCCGTAAGGAAGGGTCAACTGGTAAGGACCAACTGCACCTGCGTTTGCTACCTGTGCCCATGAAGCACGTAATTTTGCAAAGCTAATAGCAGTTGGAAGTTCAACGGCATCAGACAATACAAAGCTCAATGCAAATGAAGGGTAAAACTGCTTATTGTTAAAGGGTACAGAAGAACCTTCTGGAGCAGTCAGTACAGAGAACCAATCCTGACGACCAGTGGTAGTCAAGTATAGGAAACCACCATAGTTGATCTCAGCAGAATAGAAGAGCGAGTTGATCGCTAATTCATTGAAACCAAATCCACCATTACGGATAGATACATTGTTCAAGCTGTGTACAAATGGTACTTCTAGTGGAGAACCACTCACGCTTACAGACTCATTTTTACGGTACATTTGGTTGCCACCAACAAATACGTCGTAGCCAAAACCATTG
>JBCAWW010000231.1:0-7695 GCA_038534415.1 Bacteroidota bacterium
GCACCTTATACTCTAGCATAATGGTCTCAGCTTTGCGCACGATTGGGATCTCGACCACGGTACCTTCTGGCACCCATTCGCCATATTCGTCTCTCAACTTACCAGCAAGTACGTCAGCCGAAAAAGTGTCCCCTTTTTTAAGACCGATGATTTCTTCCTTGCCTACTTTTTTGACGGTGATATCGCCTTCGCCAGTCAAGGAGAATGCAGAGCGAGTTTTGATATCATTTTCGTCTTCACTCAAAGGATTGAAAGGAGCTTTGCCTTGATAAGAGGCTTGAAACAATACCCCAACTGGCTCTAAACCTTTTGCGACGTCCAATGGCGTCCGCCCACTGATATACTCATCAAAGAAGTCTTGCAGCTTAGGATCTACCTCCTTGACAAATTCAGCGATAAAGGTATCCTCATCAAAGGATTTGTCCTTGCCGTAGCGCTCGCTGAGGCTTACGACCACGTCTTTGAGCGTCTTTTCTCCGGCGGTCAAACGCATGATCTCAATATCCAATAAAGCACCAAGTAAGGCTCCGCGTACATACACCTGACCGTACTCTTTGCTCCAAGGCTTTTCGAGTACATTTTCGCTCATCTCGGTAAAGGACATTTCTGTTTCAGGGTAGTTCCTTGCCCCGCGAATGTTGCCTTTTAGGACCTCACTTAAGTATTCGTAAGGAGTAATCACTCCCCCTTTGACCTGAGAGATGCCCGCAAAATACTCCGTAATGCCTTCATATAGCCACAAATGCTGGGACATGACCGGATCGACATAGTTAAAATCACCGATATGCTGAGAGTGTAAATTTAGTGGGGTCAGGATATGAAAAAACTCATGGATACAGACATCCTTGATCATACTGAGGACAAACTCATTGCCAAAATCAGGCAAGAAATAAAAGGAAGAATTACCATGTTCTAAGGCACCAAAGCCTTGACCCACCATATCTTTGAGGAGAGCCGTAACGTCTTTGATTTTGACCTTACCACCCGACATCAAATCTTGATAGCGGGTATAATCTTTGATGTAAAAGAGGAAAGCATAGTTATCAACGGGGAGTTCTCCTTCAAGGAAATCAGCAATCGCCTCCATAGAGACTTTGACTTCTTCATAAATTTCTTGCGATAATTCGCGCCCACTTTCGTTAAACACACTCATCGTCACCCGAGCGTTTGCGACCTTAAAGGCAATCGTATCAGGTGCCGAAAACATAATCGGACAATCCAAAAGTTGATGATAAGAATCAGCCAAAAACGCCTGATTAGCAGTGCTTAAAGCGGTTTGCTTAAGGGCTGTCATCCCGATCATATCAGCGGGTTTGTCTACACTCAACTCTACTGGCCAGTTTTCTTTGCCTTCAAAAAAGCCAAAGAAACCGGAGTTGTTAAGGACAAAATTGCGCCCAGCCTGAATGTTGGTACCAGCTGGCTCGAAGACTTTATCCTTCTTTTCTTCAGAATCAAAGGTGTCGTCTACTTTGTAGCGGATAGAGGCCAATTCCATAGCCCTTGGGATCTGATAGGTATTGACGCTTAGCGCCTGAACTTCAATCACTTCGCCTGAAGCCGTCTTGGCTTGAAAGGCACTGATGTATTTGCCATAGTCTTGAGTGGCATAAGTACCGGGAATCGTCTTGGGAAAGTTAAAAAGGACGGTATCCTTATCCATCGCGGGGACTTTCAGGTTGACGATCACCTGGTCATTGCTCACCTGGTTGAGGTCGAGACTGTATTGATAGGACTGCCCAAAAAGGCTAGAAGTTAGCACTAAGAAAAGGCAGAAATAAGTTGTCTTCATATTGGTGGTTAAATTGAGACTGCAAAATTAATCCTTGCTCGCTAGAATCAAAAGCAGCCATTTACTCTCGGATAATACGTAGCGCTTCTTCTAAGATTGTATCAATCCCCTTGGCCTCATCAGCGGGCTCTAAGTCAATTTGTACATCTGGCGGGATACCATCCTCAACATTGAAACCGTCGGGGGCTTCGAGCTGAGTCGCCGATACGCGGAGGTTCCATCCATTGGCTAACTCAGTAAAGGAGGGTGCTCCTCCCCCACCTCCAGTCGTATCGCCGACTACGGTTACATTGGGGAGTTCACGCATAAACTGGGTAAAAAAGGTAGTAGCGCTATAACTGCGTCGATTGGTAAGCAAGATCACTGGCCCATAAAAATGTGGTCGCAACTCATCTTCTGCATCTTTGGCCGGATTTACAGTAAGCTCCACCCAGTCCGTAAATTCTTCATGTCCCGGGCCTGATTTATTGCGGCGACGCCCTACGAGCTGACTCTCTTCCGCAAATCGTTGGACAAAGCGTTCGGCATTGGTAAGGCTACCTCCTCCATTATGACGCACATCTATGATCAGACCTTTGCGTTCCGCGAAGCGGGTCAAAACATCGTCCAAGACACTATTGCTGATCCCATCACCAAATGATGCATAACGGATATAAGCGATGTCCCCAAAATCAAAGACACGAAATGGGCCCCAGATCTGTTGCTCTGATTTGAAATAAGATCGTTCTAAAACGTCTCCGTTAAAGTTAGGGGGGGAGTTTAGGAACCAAGTCCAGTTCCTGGAACGATCAAAACTAGACCGAAGGTTTACATGCCCATCGCGAAGTTCAAAAAGCATATCGGCCAAGACCTCAAAGAGCTCCTCATCGCTCATATCATCAGAAACTTGGGCTTGATACTCTGCTTTGACGGCATCCCAGTCAACGCCTTTATAGGCAAAAAAGCTATACTCTTGATCGGCAAAAGTCCATGCCTCTTCAAAGATGGCGGTGGGTGTATTGAGGCTTTCCTCTTTGAGGAACAATTGCTCACAGGAAGCAAATATGAGGCTAAATAGAAGGATTAGATATATAGATGGTTTCATTGATTTTAATTTTTGATTGGCTAATAAGCGAGATTACGAGTCATTTTTACTGCTTCCCGAGATTGACGAGTAGCTCTAGGGCGAGGCCGTGTTGCGCGGAGCGTACTGGATGGATTTCATTGTCATTGAAACCATAGAAGTCCCAGCGATAGGCTATTCGGAGTCGATTAGGATTGTTTTGGGAGAAGGGAAAAGTCAGGCCTAACTCAGAGTTGACGCGCGGCAATCCCCAAATGGAGGTAAAAACGTGGTTTTGATCATCCAAACCAGAAAGGGAGTAGGCAGGGCCTCGATAGACATAGGCAAAGAGGGGAATCGCCAACTGATAATCCATACTCACGGGAGTCTTGATGAGTGGCAGTTCGAAGTCTTTTTGTAGCCCTGCAGCTAGGTTTAGGGTACTGATTCCTTCCCAATGAGCGCCAGAATTACCTAGATCAGTATTGACTTTGACATTGGCGCGGGTGTCAATACTTCCTCCCAAATATAGATGCCAATCTTGCTTAGCACCCAAAGCTTTGATGTGTCTCAAATGCCGATAATCTATCCCGCCATATACATTTTCGAGCGAGCCTAGCTCCGTGCTTGTAGTTTGATTGGCAAAAGATGCATCTACCAAAATCTCTTCCCAAATCTTGGGAGAACGCATGCGGTAGGATACAATACCGCCCAAACCGAGACCTTGATAAGTCAAACGCGACATCCGAAAGTCTTGAGTCAGACCATAACGAGCATTTATGCCCATTACCAAATAATAGCTTTGGGTAGCTTTTTGCTCTGCCACGGCTGCTTTCCGAACAGCTTTTCGCACAGATCGGGTAGAAAGTGTGTCTTGAGCAAATAAGATAGCGGGGAGGCCCAATAATAGAAACAATAAAATCGCTAAAGTAAATTTTTGCATGAAAAAGGGGTTAAAGTTTTCATTTAATACCTAGTTAGTGGCTATTATTCCCCTAATAGTTGCAAGCGATTCGAACAATTGAATATGCGTGTCAGTTTTAAATAAGAAGGTGTTAATTTTACATTCTATGGAACTAGAAATCACAAACCACCCTGAGGAAGGACGCTTTGAAGGAAAGATCGAAGGCAAGACAGCAGTCGTCGAATATATGGACCGTCCTGACAAGATCGTTTTTACCCATACTGAGGTTCCAGTAGGCCTAGAGGGCAAAGGCGTTGGCAGTGCGATGGCCAAGCATGTGCTCGATCATGCCAAAAAAATCAACAAAAAAGTCTTGCCCCTCTGTCCCTTTATCAAGGCGTATATCCAACGCCATCCTGAGTATCAGGACAATCTAGTGGCTGGCTTCTAAAACTTATTGGGAGCAAGTCAGTTAATAATGCTCGAATCGACAATTTCATGAATATATTGATCATTTCTTCTAGTGTTCGTACCACTCGCAAATCACATTGGGCGGCCCTAGGAGTCCAAAAATATCTCCAGCAATCTTCCGAACTTGAAGTACGGATGCTTGACCTAATGGAATACCCCTTGCCGCTCTTAGACGCTACCTTTGGCGCACAAAAAGATCCAAAGCCGCAAACCGAATTTATCAATAGTGAATTGCATTGGGCCGATGCCATGATCTTTGTATCTCCAGAATATAATGGCAGCTATTCTTCTGCCCTCAAAAACTTTGTAGACACCTTTGCCAAAGGCCCATTTAAAGACAAGCCGATAGGAGTTTGTAGTGTTACCACAGGAGGTATGGGCGGCATGAGAGGTGCCCTGCAGATGCAGACCTTGGTACTGGCAGTTTATGCTTTCCCGATGCCTGAGATGCTATTGGTACCCAAAGTTGCAGAGCAATTTGGTGAGGATGGCAGCCTACTAAATGAGGCTTATGAGGCCAAGATGGCAGTATTTAGTCAGAAATTGGTGTGGTTTACCAAGCGTATGCTACAAGGGGAAACAATCAATGCTTAATAGGAGATTTTAAGTCTCAATCCTTCAATCTTTTGCAAAGGAGGTGAAGCAAAGGCGCCTATTTGTACCTGCTCTTTAGCTGGGGGTTTCTGCTTCGCAGAACGCTTCTCACTTCTCGGCTACGGCTTTTAAGTCGCCTATGCTTAGTCAATGATTCCCATCGATTGAAATACAGCCCGGGCGATTTCGACTCGGGCTCTCCCATGTGCATTGTTTTCGATGTCAAGATTCAAAACGTAGAGGTAGCGATCTTCACCTCTTTCGACCCATCCGATTACCCAACCCGTATCTGGATCCGGGATAGTGGTCCAGCCAGTCTTAGCTTTCCAATCGTATTGATCGGTTTTTTCAAAGCTAAAGATGTCCCTAAAGAGTTTTTGATTGGCTTCGCCGAACGCTAAGCTGCCGTTTTCTAAGCGACGCAAAAAGTTTAGCTGCTCATAGGCCGAAATACGAATGTCTCCCGCAACCCAAAAAGTCGTAACATCTGGTCCAGGTTCAGCATTGCCGTAATCGATTTTTTGCAACCATTCGCGATAGTTCTCCTCCCCTATTCGCTCCGCAATGATTTGATAGACCCAAAAAGCAGAGTATCGAAAGGCTTGCGCGAGGTTTAGGTCTTGGTTCCATTGCTCCGCAAAACGCTCCCTCCCATCCCAAGGAAAGACTTCATTGGTATCCGCCACTCCTAACTCTAAGGCAATCAGCGTATTGGGCACTTTAAAGGTTGAAGCAGGCAAATAAGGCGTTTGGGCTCTGGCCTCGTTATAGACATAAGTGGTATCGCCTTTGACATCTTGGAGCAAAAAGCTACCAACGGCATCATGGGCCTGAAACAAAGAGTCAAATAAGGCCTCAGTGGGAGCTTGATAAGTCAAGCTGGGAGCTTCGGATTCTGGCGTTCCTCCGCAGGAGAAAAAACACCACACAAACACGCATATCGCAGGCAAAAAAGCTAGGGAGACTCTCATGTTTAAAATTAACAAAAAATAAACGCTGATCGGGTAAAAAACCCAATCAGCGTCTAAAATAATGGCTTTTTTCAGGCTAAGCTGCCCATCTTCCCAGCGCGAAACTCTCTAAATGCCTCTCGAATTTCTTCCTGAGTATTCATCACAAAAGGGCCGTAGCTAACTACTGGTTCATCGATAGGCTGACCATTGAGCAAAAGTAGGGTCGTATCAGCTTCCGCTTGAATCTCGATCTGCTCTCCAGCCTCCTCAAATATGGCAAAAAAACCTTCACTAATGGACTGTCCACCATTGTATGCCACTTTGCCATTGACGGTATAGATACCCGTCGAATAAGAATCTGGTAGAGGCAGCCTCAATTTAGCCCCCGCCTTGAGCCTTAGATCAAGCATGTTGATGGGCGTAAAAGTCTCGGCAGGCCCAAGCGTATCGCCATATTGTCCTGCGATAACTCGCAGATAGCTTCCTTGCTCGTCAAGCTTCACTACTGGAATCCTGTCTGGCATAATGTCCTGATAAGCTGGCTTAGTGTTTTTGTACTCCTTGGGCAGATTGACCCAGAGTTGGATCATTTCTAGCGTTCCGCCTTGGCGACTAAACTCCTTGCCATGCTTTTCTTCATGTACCAAACCTGATCCAGCAGTCATCCATTGGACGCCACCAGCGGGAATAAAGCCCGCATGCCCAAAACTATCTCGATGTTCCAAATCACCCTGATAGGCAATCGAGACTGTTTCAAAGCCTTTGTGAGGGTGCTCATCGACTCCCTTTTGTATCTCAGAAGGAGCAATACGAACCGGACCCGCATGATCTAGCATGAGGAATGGGTCCAACATATCGAGTCCAGGGGCTGGCAAGGCTCTTCGTAGTGGAAAACCATCTCCCACTTGTGCCTTTGCAGAGCCGACTACTCTTTTGATAGCTTTATTGGTCATGAGTGTTTTGTATACGAGAAGAGTGGTCAAATCTAGGATTTAACCACTCAATCTCTGATTAATACCTAAATCTTATGCAGTCTCAGCGACTGCTTGTTTTACCAATTGTACATTGAGTTGCAGTTTGACATCGTCAGAAACGACAATGCTACCGGCTTCAGTAATTGCGCTCCAAGTCAAACCGAAATCTTTGCGGTTGATTTTACCGGCAAGCTCAAAGCCTGCTTTAGTCTGACCATACGGATCAACAAGTGTGCCACCGTATTCAACGCTTAGCTTAACGTTTTTTGTTACATCGCGGATAGTGAGATCTCCTTCGAGTACAAATTCGCCATCGCTGACTTTTTCAAATCGTGTAGATTGAAAACTCAGCTTGGGATAGTTGGCGGCGTCAAAGAAATCAGCTGATTTAAGATGGCCATCACGATCTGCTACTCCGGTGCTAATGCTATCGATATCGGCTTCAAAACGGATACTTGCGTTGTTGAAATCGGCATCGCTGTCTAGCGTAGCGTCGAATGTGCCAAAGCTACCAGTTACGGTAGAGATCATCATGTGGCGAACTTTGAACTGAATTTCAGAGTGAGTAGGGTCGATTTTCCAATTTTGTTGAGACATAATTTATTGCAGTTTTTGAGGTAAATGATTATTTGATGTTTAAACTTTGATGTTTAGACATTAATAATAACGAAGGTCTCAAAAAAAGGTTTTAGGAAAACGAAAAAAGTAGGTTCGGTCAACTGACCGGACCTACCATTGAAATAAATATCATTGTGTTAGGCAGTGGTAATTCTCAGTTTTACTTTTCTCTTTGAACTACCCCTGCTAACTGCCTTCGCTTCCCCTCCTTGAAAAGGCTACGGATTGTACACATCTCCTACACAGACTGGAACACTTTGAAGTATAAGAGTTCAAATATTTGATTTTCAATAATTTATCACGTCATCCCGGAAATGCGCCGAAACAAGGTGCAGGCGGATTATCCG
>JBCAWW010000232.1:0-7691 GCA_038534415.1 Bacteroidota bacterium
ATGGCATAATCGGAATTTGTTGTTGTATCATTTTGTTTGCCCGATCAAATTTAGGCGAAAAGTACTGACAGATCCGATCTCAGCAAGTTTGAAAGCAGTATGTCTAGAAATTAGTGAAAGATATGACGTATATTTTCTGGAGATCGGAACAGATAAAGATCATGTTCATTTTCTGATTCAGAGTATACCGAACAAGTCTCCGAGCAAGATCATGAAGATGGTAAAAAGTTTGACGGCTCGGGAAGTATTCAAGCGGCATCCGAATTTCAAGCGTGAAATGTGGGGAGGAAAGTTTTGGTCCAGTGGTTATTACGTCAATACAGTTGGACAGCATGCAAATGAAGCAGTAATCAAACAATATGTCCAGAATCAAGGGAAAACATATAAGCAGCTTCATCGCAACCAGCTCACCTTGTTCTAGACAGGTTTAGGGATACCTCGATGCTTGCATCGGGGTGCGTCATTATTACAGTTGGAATTCCTCAAATTATTGCTCTCGGGAATTTTTTGTTCGGTAGGTTGAAATTTGTTATTTAACATAATCAAAGTTATAATACAGACGGTCTTACACTGAAATAGGTTGACACACTTCGTGTAAATAAATGATTATGAATAGATTACAAAAATTGTGTGAAAGACCTGGAATAAATTCATTTCAAAAAAGGTTGCCAGAGCAATACAGGAGTTATTTTTCCGATTATTTCTAATAATAAACATAGACGGCCTATTTCTAGGTCCCCTATGTTTTTGTTATGAGTTTTAAAACTAAAAATGATAGCGACAAAACACCCCCAAATGCCCCGTTTGCCTCGAAACCTCTACCTCTCCAATCAAGTTACTCCTCTTACTCGCCAGTAAATACTGATCCCACTGTCCCGCCAACACAAGCGACCAGCGATCTGTCATCGCAAAGCGTAAATGAAGCCTGCCTGTAAGGGCCATATCCAGTCCAGTACGTGTATCAAAATAACCTTCTACCCAAGTACCATGATCATACGTCCACGATCGACTATCACGCCCGAGTCTGACTAAAGGACCTAAGCCTGCACCAACATAAAAGCGACTATCGGATTTTCGAGGCCATTCTTTTTGGAGCAAAACGGCTATTTGGTGTTGAGTACTACCGTTGGGAAACCAACCTGACTGGACTTCATCGAGCATCTCCTGCTCTCTAGGACTAGGCGTTCGGCCAAAGGCCAAACGGGATTCATAGCCATAGCCACTGAAAGTATATTGAAATTCGAGATTCGCTTCTAGTCGAGCTAGGGGCCGCTGATAGCGAACGCCCAAACTTTTATTGGACATACGATCATCAAAACCAGCGAGGGGCAAAAGCGTTCCCCACTGGGGCTCATGCGAATAACTAAGTCCAATAGAAAGTGATTGTTGCGCAGAAAGAGGAATCACACTGCAACAAAACAAAAGGATGAGTAAGCTAGCTATCCGGTTCATCGTAATATGATTAGCGGTTCGACTTGGGTTTGACCTTGGGATTCGACCTGTATAAAATAATATCCTGCCGCGAAAGTGGAAACATCTATTTTGAAACTGCTGGCTTCCGTTTCGGTTTGATAGAGGGTTTTGCCGTGGGTATCTATCAATTTCAGACTGATTTGAGGACCAAAAAGCTGCATCCGGACTTTATCTTGGACAGGATTACCGAGTAGTTGGAAGAGATTGGGCGCTTCATTGGGGTCCGCTTGGCGGAACTGGCTGCAATCATCCACCATCACATAGAAGTTGTCATAGCCGGTGAGTTGGCCGTTCCAATTGGAGTTAGCGGAAATATTGCCTCCCTGAAAGCCCGGAGAAATAGCCGTCACCACCAAATGTCGATTGTTGGTGCCATAAGTATAGTAGGTCAAACCCCAAGGGACATTCCAACTGATATTAGCACCCGCGTAGGACTGCGTCGTATAATAATAGTTTTGCGATTGGGTCCACCAGCAATCCTGAATTAGACCGGGTCCACTGATATTGGTGCAGATAGCATTATTGTTAAAGGCAGTACCCACTCCTACTGAGGCCCAAGCATTGGCTACGGCATGGCGTTCTGCGGAGCAGCTCCCATACAAATCCGTCGCTGCCTGCAACCAAGCTGCCCTTGCATCACTGAAACCGTCAGTGGCATGTAAATAATAGCGTAAGGCCCGAAAAGCAATCGCCGCCGCTGGATCAATTCCAATCCCAGGAGTGAAGATGTTGTTTTGTTGGATATTGCTGCCTGCCACTAAGTTGAAAGCCTTATTGATGATGGAACTATTGATATGAACTCCGCAAAAATCATTGAGCGGCTGTGGATAAGGACAGCCACTATAGGTGGGATCGACATAAAAACCACCCCAGACTACATTGGGCTGATTCGTACTAAGCGGGTTTTCCATATGCCTGCTAAACATCAGATCGTCTTCACTGATCCACCAATCCAAATTGAAACCATTCTGGGCCGCTCGCTCGATCAAAAAGCCGAAGATATCCGCATAGCCTTCACTGAGTGCCCCTGACTCTCGTCGATATTGGAATCCTGCAGTGTTTTCAATGATGGCGTGAGTGTATTCGTGTCCCACTAGATCAACACTCACTCGATGCCGGATGGGTGTCACATTGGTATTGGCACCAAACAACATCATCTCCTTGGTGGTAGAGTAAGCAGCATTATTAGAAAAATTACCATTAGCATAGCGAAACTGAGTTGCGACCCTTACTCTACGCCCAGAGCCATCCCAGCCAGTATAGCCAAAAGCATTTTCAAAATAATCCCAAGCTTCCTGCGCCGCCCAATGAGCAGAAGTCTCGGTCCGATTGGTATTCCACCAAAAGGGGTTGTTATTAAAGACTCGTGTCATGCCACTCCAAGAGCGCGGTACCCAGGCTCCTGAAAAGTTGAGTCGTCCCTGAAAGATGCGCGTTTCCACATCCCTGCTACAATTCTCCAACACCATATTAGGGCCTCGATCGACACTCGTAAAGGATTGCGTTCCATTATAGAGCGTATTACTAGTAGAAGCCGCATCTGTTCCTGAGCAACCATAAAATAAGGCTGTCTGATCTACCAATTCTCCAGAACTAGCGTCAATGGCCACTGCATAATCTTCAAATGGATCCAGCATCGTAATTTCAAAATACCAACACAACAAATAGCGTCCTTCCTCTGTGCTTTGATCCATCACATATCTGAGTTCCCCCTCCGGTAACCAGCTAGCTGATTCGCCGCGGTCCGCTTTGCGGGTCTGCTCCCACTCTTCATCTTCCCAAGCATATGTTTTTCCCTCTAGCTGATTTTTGGCGAGTTCGAGGGCTTCAGATTCACTTATACTAGGGTTTGCTCCTTCGGAGAACGCTAAGCCTAAGCTCCCATGCGCTAGATAAACATTGCCATCTCTCAAGTGCAGGCTGTATTCTGCACTTTCTACTTTGCGGCCGGCGTGGTACTGCTGATATCTTAGATGTTCAAGGCCCATATCGTCAGTTTGCGATTTCATCGAACGCATCTCATCTTCGGGGCCTAGCCCGATTTCTTCGCCATAATTCTCCCAAAAAGCTTCCGCTGTCAGAGATACATCCGAACGAATGTGTAACCAACCAGCCTCATCGACAGATTCGATGATTTGTCGGAGTTTAGGCGATTCTTGGGCTTGTAAGTTCCATGTACTCAAAAGCAAGCCCATCAATAGCAGAGGCCATTGCTTGGTAAAGTGTTTGTGTAACATTATGATGTTTATTTAAGAGTATGATGTAGCAGGCGCTAGTACACTGGCAGGTAGTTGGATAAAAAATCGAGAGCCGTAGTCAAGTTCGGATTCTACCCAGATTTTGCCGTCCAGCATTGCCACGCAGTTTTTGACGATGGCCAGTCCTAAACCTGTACCAGGCTGCTTGATGCTGCCGCGATAGTAGGGCTCAAATATCTTGTCCAATTCCTCGGCTGGGATACCGACCCCATTGTCTGCAATCAAGATTTGCAGGGATTCCTTGGTGTGCTCGACGCTGATGCGGATGATAGGCGTTCGCGCAGCGGGGGTATAATGAATCGCATTGAGAATCAGATTTTGAAATATCTGATAGAGGATCGACCGATTGACAAAGAGGGTCGGTAATTCGCTGGCCTCTAAACGCGCCTGACTACTATCGAGGCGATTCGAGATATTTTCCTTGAGGGTACCCAGCAAGGCCAACAAATCCACTTCTTCCTGCTTGAGCTCTCCGGCAAAACCTTCAGAATAGGTCCGCACATCCTCCAATAGTTGATCCATCTGCCGGGAGGCAGTCAAGACGGTTTGCACCATGCTTTCAATCTGGGGGTTGGGCGGAGTCAGTTTTCGCTCAATCAGTTGGGTGTAACTATGCACCGTCCGCAGCGGATCGCGCAGATCGTGTGAGATGATCTTACTAAAATCGCGCAAGCGCTGATTGCCTTCTTCTAGCTGTTGATTGTTGCGTTGGATCTTTTGCCAACTTTGCCAGAGCAGCAAGAACTGTATCCCAATCACCCCCAATACTACCGCTAATACGATCAAGGCTTTGTTTTGTAGGCCATTGATCTGCTGCTCTTTTTGGAGTGCCAATTGACTGCGTTTCTCCCGTTCTTGGGATAGTTTCAGCTCAGCCGTCCTTTCATAGCCAATGATATTCAGGCTGTCTTTGAGATCGCGAAAGCGCGCATAAGCCTCCAAAGGCTGCTCATTCGTTTTTTCCGCAATGAGAAATTTGAGCTCGGCTGCATTATAGCGTTCCTGCAAGGAGACCGTCAAAGCTTCTAAACTTGCCGATGCTTCTTCATATTGGCGGCTAGCGTATAAGTAATAGGCGATGGCCAAGTCCGTATCATGCGTTCGACTATTGGGAAAATCCGCCATTAAGGCTGCCAACTCATCATGGTATCGTTTCGCTTGTGGGAGATCTTCTGTTCTGGCATAGAGCATCACTAAGGCTTGCAGAGACTTGCGAATCGGCCTCAAAAAATCAAGCTCGATGGCCAATTGATAGGCTATTTGTAAACTACTATCTGCTAATGCATAAAGATCCTGATCCAAAAAATTAGTCCCTAACAATAGCTCAGCATTAAAAGCAAAGCGCTTATTCTCCTCTTCAGTGACCAATTCTTTAGCTTCTAGCGCAAGTGCAATCACCTTGGCATTATCTCCTTGCTCTTGCGCATAGGAGCGATAAAGCTCATTGACGATCAGCATCAGATATTTGTCCAACGACTTCTTGGCGAGCACTTCGGCTTCCAGTATATAGGCCTCCTTAAGGTGTTCTGAGTCATCATAATGCAGGGTGCCAATACGATGAAAATAGGCCGTTACCAGGTTTTCATACTCCCCCAATTTTTGCGCCACGGCTAGCTCCTCCTTTGAGATGACAACTAAGTTTTCCTCATCCTTCAGCACCGTATAGACATAGTACTTCAAGATGATCGCTTGCTGGATCGTCTTAAGGATTTCACGATTCTCTGGCAGACTTTCCAAGAGGGTCTGCAGCTTATCGGCACAAAGCAATGCTTGTTCAGGCGCGAGTTTCTTTTGTAATAAAGCCCGCACGACCCCATCAATATGGATCGAGCGTAATTCCTTTTCATTGGCCAGCGGTTGCTCCAATGAAACATTGCAATCACAGTCGAGTATCGTCTCGATTTGTGGTTTTAGCTCAGAAAAAGTTGGTTGGAAAGAGCATGCAGTCTCCCCTAATAGGAGCCCTAGCAAACTAAGGCAACCTATCCATAGGCTGAATCGGCACATATTATAGGGTTATTTTACCAAGGCAAAGATTTCGTTTAGTTCTAACAACAATTCGTCAAAATCGAGTGGCTTGCTCAAAAACAAATCCGCCCCAGCAGCCATCGCGGCTTCTCGATCCATTTCACTCCTTGAAATCGTGAATACGGCAACCGTCACATGAGGCTGGATCGCTTTGATCTTTTGGCTAAGCTCTATCCCGTTGATCAAAGATTCTTTCAAAGCGATATCAAGGATCGCCAGTTGAAACTGCTGTTCATGGATTGCAGCTAGGGCATCTGCACTATTCGTTACCCAATGAGTGTTGGCCGCCTCAATGCCCATATCCTCCAAGGCGTAGAAAAACAGATTGGCGTGCTTCTCTTCATCTTCCACCAGCAGGATTTTGATGTCAGTTCGCATTATAAAGTAGAGTTAGTAGGTTGTATGATTGGGGTGTTTAGTAGTTGTTCTGCTTCAATATGTATGCGTTCGTAGTTGATCGCGGTGTCTATGCCGGAGGCAAAAGCGGGTATCTTTCGTCCGCCAATTTTTCCTCGCCGCACTACCCTACCGCAAAAACTTTCATTGGGCTTACCGACACTCATGCCCGCAAATTCTCCGACATCAAGATTCATCACTTCTTGGGCTTTGAGGATCTCCCTTTCTTTGACACGGGTATTGAGGTTTCTCCCTAGTCGGGAACTCTCCGTCTTTTCCACCACTAAGCGTTCGGCCTTGCCGAATATCTTGGACACATACTCCGCCGTCTTAGGGTTACTCACTCGTCCAAATAGCTGGTTATTGAGATTGCTCAGGATCACTTCTGCGTTGACTTTGCCATAGTGCTTTTCCATCTGACTGATGTCTTGGGCCATATAAACCGTCGCAATGCGGTTCGAACGGGCGGTCGCGGGGATCTGGTCAAAGTTGGGAATGTAAAGCGAGGGGCCTTCGTCTAGCAAAATCATCGAATGATGTTTGCCCTGCTGGTTCATCAGCTTGAGCGCCACTGTGATGATGAGCGATACCACCGGCGCCAAGGAATCCGATAGCGAAGGATTGTTGCCAATACAGAGGAAAGTAGGCTGCTCGCTCTGATTGAGATTGAGGTCAAAATCATCTCCGCTCAAGACCCAAAAGATTTCTGGATTATTGAGCCGCGCCAGGGCAATCTGTAACGAACCCATCATGCCTGAAACTTGTCGTTCCGCTTCATTGGCGATGGCGACTGATAGACTGGCGATCATGCCAGCCGTTTCTTTGTCCCTTTCCAGGAGGGCGATCAATTTTTCATAATCCTTACTACAGATCAAGGCCACGATATGCGGCAGAGTTGAGTAGGCCGGATGATGCTTTTTCATATACCAGATCGTCGCGGTGAGGATGGCATTCGCCGAACGCATCCAGAAGTCCTTATGCTGAATGGTTTCCGGCATCAGATTAGTGATCAAGCTCAATGCAAATTCTTCGGCATAGGCCATCAACGGCAGATTTTCTGGCTTGAGCGGATTGACGCGATAGCTACGCCCCAGATCAGAGAAGTTGATCACGCGCAGATCGACCGCCGGGTTTTGAACACAGAAGTTTTGGTAAACCACCTCCGTCAAAGTCGGAAACTTAAAGTCATAGACAATCCCGCTATATGAGGCTTTTACGGCCTGCTCGATGATGGGCTCTGCCACCGAATAACTTTTCCCACTACCGGCCCCACCGATTACCAATATGCCCCGAAACGGATTGGTGATATTGATCCATCCATCTCTTAGCCTGAGGGTAAAGCCTAGTTTTGTACGCTTACGCTTGCGGGGGTTTGAGATATTGCCGGCCTTGCCGAACGCTAAGACTCGTACCCCAAATGGCATGCAGATCCCAATCAGCAGTAGACTAAGCGGATAAGTCCAAAGGAATCCGGGGAAGCGTTCTAGCGAAGCTAATAAAGCTAGCCCCAACAATAGCCCAAATCCCGCAAACCAT
>JBCAWW010000233.1:0-7683 GCA_038534415.1 Bacteroidota bacterium
TTCCTCTCGCAAGCTCTGGCTCAATATCGCATCGATCTTATCATAGCGAACGAGCAATTCGTTGGTTACCAATCCTTCTGGATTGGGCAGATCGATCTCTGGTTTAAAGCCCTGCGACAATTGTGCAAACTCAGCGGGTCTTAGCAAAGCCTGAAAGGCGAGATAAGTATTGTCCGTCTTGAGGTCTTTGCCTATCTCTTTGAGAGTAGGTTGAAGTCCCGGTGGGATCTGGAGGACGGGGGATTTCGCCTTTGGCGGAACGCTTAGCATCTGAGCCTTGAGCTCTTTCATGCCCTCGCCTTTCAAAGCTGAGATTTTGACCACGGGGATGCCGAGCAAAGCCGATAATCTCAGGGTATCTATATTGATACCTTCTTTTTCGGCTAGATCGATCATATTGAGGACTAAGACGCAGGGCAAGCCCATATCCATGACTTGAGTGCAAAGCAACAAACTACGCCGAAGTTGCGTAGCATCTGCAACGACCATGACCAGATCTGGGTGATCCTTATGTTTGGGATCGCGCAGTACATCGCAGCTAATTCGTTCGTCTTCGGAGACGGGATACAAGCTATAGGTACCGGGTAAGTCTAGCAAGCGGCAATCTTTGCCGTTGTTGAGACTAATGGTCCCGATCTTGCGATCGACGGTGACGCCGGGATAGTTTCCGACTTTTTGGCGGAGTCCAGTGAGGAGGTTGAAGAGGGAAGATTTACCTGAATTAGGATTCCCTACAAGAGCGATGGTTTCTGGCCACATAATATATCTTGAATGCAGCATAACAAATCTCCAATACCGAATGCAAAAAGCAGGGAAATTGGACTTTGAGTATGCTACATGAAATATTTTCTACATTTCAACCACGACATGATCTGCATCTCGGCGCCGCAAGGAAACCTTGGTCCGATTGATAGTAATAGCAATAGGATCTCCGAGGGGAGCAATATTGGAAACCCAAAACTGATCACCAGGTAAAATACCTAGTTTCATCAGGGCGATTTGAATCTCTTCTGAGTCCACGCGAACAATCTTCCCGCTTTCGCCGACCCGCATTTCTGCCAGTGATTTGTTCATTAAGTTGCAAGTTAGCCGTTTCCGGCATAAGCGTACAAATTTCTGCGTATGTTTTCATATTTTTGAGCTAGATGTTTTTTCGCAAACGAGTCAATATCAAAAGCCTGAACGACGAGGAACTCGTCGAACGCTACCAAAAGGACTATGATCCGGAGTTGGTAGGCGAGCTTTTTGAGCGATATACCCATTTGGTATATCTCGTTTGTATGAAATATCTCAAAGATCCCATGGAGGCTGAAGACGTCTCCATGCAGATTTTTGAAAAGCTCCTGGTGGATTTGCGAAAATACAACGTCCGCAAATTCAAACCTTGGCTCCATACAGTGGTCAAAAACCAATGCCTCATTTTGCTCGAAAAGCAAAAACGCGAGCGTGCCCGCAACGAAAATGTGCAGGAAAAAGAGCGCAGCCGTATGGAAAGCGAACAAGAATTCTATCTACCTAGTGATGCCCAGTTGCGTGAAGAACAACTGGTTTTGATGGAAAATGGTCTCAAGATGCTCAATGAGCATCAGCGGGCCTGTTTGGAATTATTTTATCTACAACAAAAAAGTTATCAGGAGGTATCTGATGCCACCGGATATACGATGAAGGAAGTCAAAAGCTATATTCAGAATGGAAAGCGAAATCTGAAAAAGCATATGGAGTCCATTTCATCAAGCGGCTTACCGCTGGAGGAATAATATGAGTGAAGTGAAGGACATATCGTCGATAGAGGGGGGAGCATTTCCGAGTTTGGAAGTGCTACAACGCTATCTGCGTGGGGAAGCGAGCGCTGAAGAGAAAGCCCAAATTAAGGCGATGCTGGAGGATGATCCCATGATGGCAGATGCTATCGAAGGGCTGCAAATGATCAAGGATCCCGCCCTTCTCCAACGGAGCATCCAAAAAATCACCTCTCATTCTCGCCAACAACTCAAGAGACAAATCAATAAGCGAGAGGCTTTGATCCGTCGCCAATCTCGCATCGCCCCCAAAAATCTGCTCCCTTATATCGGCACGGCTGCGGCCGCTATTGCTTTGTTGATTACTACCGTATTTGTGATCCGTCAGATGGATTCAAGTGTGGATGGCAGCATGGCAACCGCCCAAGAGCAAGTCGCAAAAACTGAGAGCAGTGAGCCACAACAAACAGATTTGAGTGCAAACGCAGCGCCCATCGGGTCAGCCGAAGAAAATGATACTGCGCCATCTAGCACGCTCAGCGCCCCCATCGCCCAGGCAACTCCCCCCCTAGTCAGGAGAGATCAAAATAATCGCGAAAATGCGCCCTCCGCACTAGAAGACCCAAGGAGTGTACCGATTACGATTGAGGCCACTGAGGAGGATGCCGATCAAATCGAGCCCTTTACGGAGCCTTCACCTACTCTGAGTAGCAGCCCTACGGTGCCTCAAGTCTCCGAAACAACTGGCGCCGCTGAACAGGCCATCGAGCGGGAGGAAGAAATCGCTTTGGACGAATTAGCGGATGACTTCTCCACCAGCCCCAGCAAAGAATATCTCATACAAGATAGTACGCCTGCCGTGGAGTACTTTGACGCCGAAAAATTAGAAAATATCCCCGAATACGAGGATGAGGTACGAACCGGTAATTCTACCAGTACCCCTAAACCGCGTCGCAAAGGCAAGGTCGTCAAGCAAACCACCACGACTGAACCTCTTTACGAAACTGCGCCGAGGAGAAGTGTCGAAGATATCCAACAAGGTCAACTCGAACGAGCCGCCGCCATCACCGATATGATCGCTAAGGCTGCCAAACATTTAGAAGCCAAAGAATACGACAAGGCCATCTTACAATTAGATGAAGTCCTGCTCACAGAGCCGCAAAATGTAGTCGCCCATCATTATCGAGCACAGGCTTATCTCGCCAAAGGCAATGACGAAGCTGCCCAAAGTAGTCTCGAAACCGTAGTTATGATGGGTTCCGAAAATTTTGAAGGCGATCAGTGGGCCTTGGCCAATGTTTACCGTCGCCTCGGCAAAAAGCTCAAAGCGCGTAATCTGCTCAAAGAGATCGTCAAAACAGGCGGTACCTACGCCCAGCAAGCCCAAGCTTTGTTGGATCAATAGGATTTTTACTGCTTTGCAGAACGCTTATCAATCGCCGCCAGCGGTGCTAATTCGAATCCCCTTGTGGGGGAGTCCCGAAATCGGGATCATCATGAGTCTCTTTCTACCTACAATTTGACCTTTGTGAGATTTCTCGTCGTCCCGCTGCTCGGGACGCTGGCGAAATGCGTTCTGCGCAGCAGTAAACAATCGGGAGATCATGCAACAAGTGCAAGATGGCAGTCGGAGGCTTATAAGCCAAAGGCTACAATCGCTAAATGGTCAACCTAAGTTTACCGAAGGATCTAAATGAGGGGAAACGTTCCGCGAAGCGACAGGAAACCTATCCGAGCACATGCTCATATAGGCTCTCAAAAAGTTCGCCCCCTACCACAAAAATATCAAACAGAGCTAATAGGATGAGTAAGCCTAAGATGGAAAAAAGACTTCCCAACAGTACCCCTACCCTGGCCATGATTCGATCTTTTCGATCATAGCCATTGCGTCTGGTCAAGACGACACTCCCTACTACTATCGCCGCTAGACCGATAAATATGCCTGGCAAGCCCGCCAAAATAAAAACCACCACCGCAATGATCCCCAGACTCAGTGCAATCGCAGGCAATACCGGCTGGCCCATCTTCTTGGCAGCATGATTTTTACTCGCACGCTTGAGCAAACGCTTTTGCTTGGGAGTCTCAACTTGGGTCCGTTCGCTGACGATAGGCTCGGTTGAGAAGGTATTTGGTGCACTATTGAGTGGTGCTACAACAGCCAAAACAAAAAGGGTCAATAGGAGGATAACTTTCTGGAACATAGGTTTAGCTTTATGATAAGGGAGGATTTTTGTCAAAATAAAAGAAATTTATGGTGTTTATTGGCTCTTATGCACTTTTCCACAGCTTATTGTGTATAAATCAAGGACTTACGTCCGGATTTTTTTTAGATATTTGTTCCATGGCGGAAGTGCAGGAAAATAGCACCTATCGTATTAATCTCCCTCAGTTTGAAGGGCCCTTCGATCTACTCCTTTTCTTTATTGAGAGGGACGAGATTGATATTCATAATATTCCGATCGCCACGATCACGCAGGAGTTTTTGGAGTATATCCAAAACATGCAAAATATGAATATCGAGGTAGCCGCCGAGTTTATTTTGGTCGCCAGTACGCTGATGCGTATCAAAGCTAAGATGCTACTCCCCCGCCCTGTCCTCGACGAACATGGCGAAGAGGTCGACCCTCGTCAAGAGTTGGTGCAGCGACTCATCGAGTACAAACGCTACAAAGATGTACTTGGCCAGCTCAGCGCACTCGAAGAAGCTCAAAGTGAAAGAGAGGTGCGCGGCTTCGTCAAAAAGGAAACCAAGCTGTTTTTGCAGTCTCAATATCCGGAAGAAGAGCTCATCGGTATGGATCTCTATACCCTGATGCGCGCCTTTAGACGAGTCTGGGATCGCCACCAAGATAAATTGCAGAAACCCTCCCATGTAATTCGCCGATATCCTTACACTGTCGAACAGATAAAAAACCGCGTACTCGAACGCGTTCTTATCACCGATCGAATCGACTTCATAGCCTTCGTGCTCGAAGAGCAGGATCGTATCTTTGTGGTATTCAGCTTTTTGGCCATTCTAGAGCTGGTGCAAGTACAAAAAATTGCCATCACAGTAGGCGAAGGATTTAACAACTTCTGGTTAGAGAAAAAGAAAGCAGAAGAGGCATAACCTTTCCATCACGTACATATTTTTTTTCTTGGATGATTTGGTAAATAAAATAATTTACCCGACCTTAGGCTCATAGGCATTACGCCAGATACAGAAGCTAGGGGTTAGGGTGACTCTCCCAATAGGGATTGAGTCCCCTAATTTTTTTGTAGCGACACTCCCGATATGGATCGAGATGGTGTCGCTACTTTTTTTTTGCACAAGTGGCTCAATTTATTCGCATTTCTGGGGGAGCTATCCGGTCGGCTTTTTTGTTTTTACTGCTGCGCAGAACGCTCATTCTTGAGGACGCAAAATGTGGCGCCGCTACGAGTTTAAATCCCCTCGCGAACGAGTCCTGAAAGGCGTTCCGCGAAGCGGTAAAAACCAATCTCGCCAAAATCTAGCCTCAGCCCTCCAAACTTCAGCATACCGACTGGTTCATTTCAGCTAGAGATTTGTTCACTTCACTGCTTTTTTGCTGCGAACTCTTGATTAAAGGATCATTTTGAGACTTTACATCTCAACAAACCTAACTGTCATGAAACAGCCTTTATTGCTACTCTTGGGGCTATTGTGTTTTGGCTCGACTCAGACCCAAGCGGGTTCAGCCCTAGCCTCTCCCGATCAGATCACGGTTTATGTGTTCCTGCACGAAGCCTGCCTGATCAGTCAATACTACACCCTCCCTCTGCGCCAACTGCATGAGGAGTATGCCAACGAACAGATTGCTTTTGTAGGGCTCTTCCCAAACGCTTCTTCTCGATTGGACAAGATTGAGGACTTCAAAGCCACCTACAACATCCCTTTTGTGCTACAAATAGATGAGGATCAACAAAAAACCGAAGCCTTTGGTGCCAGCATCACTCCCGAAGTCGTGGTTTACAATGAGACCAAAGCTCAGATTTTGTACAAAGGCCGCATCGATGATGCCTATGCCAGAGTGGGTCAACGCAGACGCACCAGCAATAGCTCCGAACTCAAAGATGTATTACTAGCCCTTAGCCTCGGGCAGGAAGTTCAGACTCCTCATACCCCTGCCGTTGGTTGTTTTATCAGCAAAGTAAAGCCAAACTAATCGCCCACAATCATACTCAAAATGAAATACCTTTTCTCTCTCCTTTGCTTAGGCGTCATGACCAGCCATCTCGCCCTTGGGCAAGTAAACTTTAGCGAGGACATCGCTCCGATCATCTACAACAATTGCACCTCCTGCCATCGCCCTGGCGAAATCGCCCCCTTCTCCTTGACCAATTATAGCGAGGTGGCATCCTGGGGCAGCATGATCGAATACGTAATCCAAATCGGCTATATGCCACCTTGGAAGCCCGATCGTGAATACAGTCAATTTATCGGCGAAAGTGGTCTAACACCCCAAGAGGTCCAACTGATCTCTGATTGGGTGGCGGCGGGTGTGCCTCAGGGCGATCCGGCCTTAGAGCCTCCCTTGCCTAGTTTTCCGAGCGGTTCGCAATTAGGAACGCCGGACCTCGTCTTGGAGATGTCAGAGGACTATTTTATCCAAGGCAATAATCAAGACGACTATCGCGTCTTTGTGCTTCCTAGCGGTCTGACCGAGGATAAAGAAATCGCTGCGGTGGAGTTTCGCCCCGGCAATAAGCAAGCCGTGCATCATGCGCTTTTGGCTTATGAGATCAATGGTCAAGCCGCAGCCTTAGATGCCCAATCAGCCGAATATGGTTACGAGTCATTTGGTGACTTTGGGGTACCAACTCAAGGTAGTTTTACGGGCTATACGCCGGGCATCCAACCGATCTTTTACCCAGAAGGGATTGGCATTACCCTACCCGCTGGGGCTGATTTGCTGATGCAAATTCACTACGCTCCTCTCCCGACCGATGAAAGCGACCGTTCCTTGCTCAATATCTTTTTTAAAGAGCCCAGCGACACGATCCTGCGAGAAGTGCAGCGGGCTCGGATTACGCCTTTTGATTTGGATGGAGGTTGGTTTTCATTTTCGATTCCACCCGATGAGGTGAAGTCTTTTCACGGTACCAAAACCCTAACTGATGATATCAGCCTGATCTCTATTTATCCCCATGCGCACTACCTTGGCACAGATTGGGAGATTTACGCAGAGACTCCCACAGGCGATACCATCAATATCATCCGCATTGCGGATTGGGATTTTAATTGGCAGGGTTCCTATACCTTCGATCGCATGAAAAAGATTCCAGCCGGAGCCATCATGCACATCAATGCTACCTATGACAATACGAGCAACAATCCCTTCAATCCCAACAATCCGCCGCAGACAGTCCGTTGGGGAGAAGGCACTGCCGATGAAATGTATCTGGTAGGCACCAACTTTGTTTTTTATGAAGAAGGAGATGAGAATATCGTAATTGGCAGCGGCAGCACTACGAGTCTGGAAGAAGTTGAAAGCCAATCTGGGAGTCGTTTATTCTCCCCTTTTCCCAATCCCGCGCAAGATCAGGTGATCATGCAGTATTATCTAGACGAAAGTCAAAGTCTCAAATTGGAGCTTTTTGATGTCAAAGGTAATCTGATCCAGACGCTAAGTAAGGAGGAAAAACATCTCCCTGGCAATCACAGGATTGAGTTTGGCGTCGCTAGTCTAGCCGCAGGGGTTTATGTCGTCCGTATGAGCAATGCAAATACGGTTCTCGCCACCAAGTCTATTGTGGTTTCTAAATAGCTTTTCTTGTAAGTGTCTGTAGGGAGTAATTCAGATAGCCTTATCTGATTACTCCCTTTATTTTATCAATACTTAATTACTTTTTGCTTCTCCTCTCCCGCCAAAATCACATAAATTCCGTATAGCTGTCGGAACGAAGGGAAATCTCACAAAAACGGCCATTGATAAGCGTTTTG
>JBCAWW010000234.1:0-7681 GCA_038534415.1 Bacteroidota bacterium
AAAGGCCCTAAACCGGGCCTTTTCCATGAATGTGCTAACATTTAGGGGCTAATTCTCTTCTCAGCAGCTATACTCCCGTCTTCGCGGACTAGGCGGATGTAAAAGGTTTCCGCCGGACCATCAAAATGTTGGAAATGATAGCTAATTCGTTTTTTCCCGACATTCAGATGATGGATTTCATAGATCAGTCGGCGTAGCTCTCCAGACTCTGTATATATTGCCACCTTGGCGTTCTTCAATTCTTCGGATAATTCGAAACCGAAATCACCTCTCAACGTTATTTTGGCAAAAAGCTGCGGTTCTGGCGCATTAGGATCTAATTTCTGCTCAGCAATGATGCGGTCTCCCATTTTGACCTTAATACTATAGGTCTTTCCTAGAGGCACATAACAACCCGCGATAAATATCCCACGATTATAGCCGCTTTTGACCGCATGCTTGTCCTTAATCAAAAAGTAGAGCTGATCTGCCTCATCATAGACCCCAACCGTCGTAAGCATATCCTCGGTCACTTCATAATTGATCGCTACCTTTTGGTATAAATGCAAGAGCGGACTGACACTATCTCCTGCGCTTATGCTACGCTCCAATACCACCTCATCTCCGACACTCAGACGGAGATATAACTCAGCAGAGTCGCCCAAAGTATGACTCGCCCCTACCCTAAACTGCCTAAAGCCTGCTTCCAATCTGCGGTTTTCAAAATAGGTGCGGATGCGTTCGCCGGAGGCTTTGACCAAATCCAAACGAGCCCCCACCAATTCCTTGTTCAAAAGCCCCTCCAAGCTGGTCCGAATGGAAGTGATATGATGCGTTCTCGGCACGAAAACAAACTCACTCATCGGCACCCCACTTGCCTCGCTGACCGTCCGGGCGATATCCCTAACCATAGAAGTATCACTCCCATATATACTCTTCACCGATTCCTGATTGGCCAATGACCAAACAGCTGATTGGGCCGTACTATTTTGATAGCCCTTTTTCGAAATCTTTTGCGCCAAAGTCAACAATCCTCCACTGGCCAAGGCTCCCAATGAAAATCGCTCTCCTTTCTTAGGCGACATATTAAAGGACTGCGTACACATCGTCCACAATGTGCGCGATTTCCGTTCCTTGGGTCTCAAGGCCATCATTGCTTCTTGCGTAAGCATAAGGTCTTGAACAGAAGTATCTTCACTCGCAAAAATCTGCCCCGCCGGAATCTCCAAGGATAAGACATTAGGACTGAGATTCTCTACCAATATCCGGAGAGCCTCTCCTTGATATCCACCCATACCTTGGATGGCTATTCGCACGAGTTTTTGATCCAGCGCTTGGGCCAAGCTAATGCGCTCTTGGGCCTGGAGACGAGTAAATTGAGCACAAAGGATCAGTGCACAGCAAATGAAGCTGCGAAAATTCATAAAAAGCATGGTCGTATGTAGGATTTGTTTGTCTACATAATCCCTTAGGAGCGAAAGGTTACATTTTTTTTTACCGCTGCGCGGAACGATTCCCTCCCTCAGCACAGCGTGCACCCGCCTCGATTTTACAAATTGTAGCGATCTAATGCCTAGGTTTATGATTTTGCCCCAAAGAGATAAGCGTTCCGCGCAGCGGAGATAACAGCACTCGGTCTTTGCAATAGAACGCTACGGCAAAACCCTTGCATACGCCTAAGCCTTAACAGAGCCTAAGGCCAACTAACACTAGCAGGAGCCCGATTTTCTGTTCCTTCTCTCTCCAATAGGGCATCCCCTAAACGGGAACGATAAGCTTCTGCCAATTGACTTAGCGCTGCCACTACTTCAGGATGTTGAGCGATGATATTTTGAGTTTCGCTGATATCATTTTGTAGATCATAGAGCTCCATCTCTCCGAGATCATTGTACTCATAAGGCACAGGCAGTCCGTCTTTGCCACCCGCTTTGCCATTGAGTGTGCGATAACGATGCGGAAAATATAGTTTCCAGCGCCCGTCTCCACTCATCACGGCATGCAGCTCATTGCGATGATAGTAGTAGGCGAAACCTTCAGCACGAGGAGGCTGTGTTTGTCCGAGCATCAAAGGGCTAATATCATGACCATCGATCTTAGCGTTCGGCAAAGCCGCTCCTGTAAATGCGGCAATCGTGGGCAACAAATCTGTCGTCATCGCAGGCTGGCTCACGACCTTGCCCGCTGGAACCTGCCCAGTCCACTTTACGATGCAGGCTTCCCGCACGCCCCCTTCCCAGCAAGTGCCCTTGCCTTCTCGCAAGGGCAAAGCAAGCCCACTATGCTCTCCATAATTGAGCCAAGGCCCATTGTCGGAGGTAAAAATCACCAGCGTATTGTCCTCCAATCCGTTTCGCTTCAAGGCCGCCAAAATCTCGCCCACCGACCAATCAATCTCTGAGATCACATCGCCATACAATCCTCTCGGGGATTTCCCTTTAAACTTATCCGAAACAAATAGCGGAACATGCGGCATCGGATTGGGCACATAAAGGAAGAAGGGCTCCTCCTTTTTGCGGTCGATAAAATCGACGGCATGCGCTGTCAACCAGCTAGTCAGTTGACTCTGATCTTCTAAGTATTGGACGACGGAGTCATTTTCATAAAGCGGCAAAGGATCAAAGTTGAAATTGGCCTGATTGGGGTGCAAGGGCCACATATCATTGGAATAGGGGATACCAAAGTATTCGTCAAAGCCTTGCTGATTAGGCATTAGATCAGGGTGGTCGCCAAGGTGCCATTTGCCAAAAATCGCCGTCGCATAGCCCAAAGGTTTCAGCATTTCGGCTATCGTGGTTTCGGCAGGATTAAGTCCCGTTTTAGCTTTGGGAAATAAGGCACCGTGTATGCCAATCCGATTGGAATAGCAGCCTGTCAAAAGGGAGGCTCTACTGGCCGAACAAACCGGCTGTGAAGCATAAAACTGCGTAAAGCGCGTTCCTTCCGCGGCCATACGGTCCAGATTGGGAGTAGCAATATCGGGCGAGCCAAAAACGCCGACGTCTTGATAGCCTTGATCATCCGTAAAGATGATCACAATATTGGGGGGACGCTGGGCTTCGGGTTCGACTTCGGCACAACTCCAAAGCAATGCTAAGAGTAGGAGGTATCGGTTCATGGGTTTATAGATTCTTGGGATAAAAACTGCGCCCATTCTCTTTTGCTTCGGGGCGCTGGGGCTTGTTCAAAATCTAAGGGGACTTGGTCGGCGATTTCTCCCCAGCTCAGGACGCTATCAGGATAAAACCAGGTTTGGTTGGCCCATTTATAAGGGACGCCTTTGCCACGCAGCCAACCTTTGAGCGCAACTTTTTGGATGGTCTGAAAATCGGGATCACTAGGCGGCACATCGATAAAAGGCAGTAGCCAACAACCGGCATCGAGCAAGCCTTGCTGTACTTCGATGGGGTTTAGCTCCTGCGGAGAACGCTCCGTCTTGATGCAAACAGCGGCAGTTTCGCCCGCAGCTTGTCCAATCAGGATCACACAAGGCTGCAGCCTTGAAGCCCCGTTTACCATATGCGTTACACTGATGCTCTTCTCAGCCACCAAAAATCCCTTTAGCTCCTGTGGGATCAGCGAGCCAAGCGGCACCGAAAAGGAAGGGATAGGAGGATATTCCATTGGCGCAGCATTAGGGTTTTTATCATGGTGGTGATCCAAGGGATAATCCCCGACTGCAATGGCTTGCTGATAGAGGGGGCGTTCGGCGGAGGCGTAAGGATCAATGATGTCCTCCACACGAAGCTGGATTTGCCCTAAGATGCGACGCGCTTCTCGATGGTAAGGGATATAAGGTAATTTATCTTCAGTAGGAAATTCATCATCCGCAAGCCCCAGATTGGGATAAGCGGCCTCCGTCTGTAGGAAATGTACAAAAGCCAGCGTACGCTCTTTGGCAAGTTGATAAACCGAATCTCGCTGCGCTCGACTCATGGGAATCGGGTTGGTATAATAATCATTGCCATTGTTGGGCCAGTTGATCATATACTTTTGGTTGGGCAGCAAGGCATAATTGAGCACCGTCTCACAATCGCGCGTGTCTGGCTGAGGCTCATCGCAAGCTTCGAGGCATAGACATTTAAACTCTTCCGGGTCGTAAGGAGGAGGATTTGTGATGAGATGATCGGTAGCAGCGCCATAATCTTTGAGGATGGCAGCATAGGTGAGGTCTTGGATATTGGGGTCGTGCGGATCGTCGGGAGTGTCTTGGCCAGTAAAAAAGGTCGCGCCCGCCATTTCGAGTAGGTCGCCCAATTCTGTGGCATCGATGGTCATCTCTGCCCGGACGACTAAGCGTTCTCCGGAGGAGTCCATAAAAGTAGCGCCTATGACCTTTGCTCCTGCTCGCTCTACGGAGACTGGCCACCAGCCGTGCATACGTTTAAGGGTAGATTCGGCATCTGCCATCTCTTGCCAAAAACGATTGCCTATATGGGGTTCGAATTGGGTATTGCTCACCCAACCCGTAAAGACAGAGTCGGGGCCGCCATAGTGATCATAGAGTTTTTGGCGAAACTCTCCCCACAAACCTGAGGGCAAACGATGATTGCCATCGGTGGCGCTAACTCCCGCCGCCGTCAGCATGCCTCCTAGCCAAGGCGTCTCCTCTATCAGTAAAACTTCCGTGCCAGCACGCGCCGCTTGAATCGCGGCCGCGACTCCACTGGCCCCGCCTCCGACAACCAAAAGCTGAGTTTGAGTGAGGGTTTCTGGCTTTGGGCTGGTACATTGTAAGAATAAGAAGGCGACTAATCCTCCCAAAATCTGTATTTTGTATCTCATTTTTAAAAGCAGATCACAAGCAATAGTAATTAGGATGAATATATCAAAAAAGCGGCTGTTATCGTTGGGACTCCTTTGGTTTGGAGCAATGGGAACGATATTGGGACAAATTCCTATTCGAGGCGAACTGATTTCGGATAGTTTGATAGCGTCCTACACCCTGACCGAAATTGCCGATGAATATGCAGCATTTGGCCTGCCCCAATTTGCCGCCCCTATCCAATATGAAATTGACGCTTATAAGATTGTCTATTGGACCCTCAACGCTCAAGGCAATGGATTTACCCAAGCCTCAGGTGCGATCATGGTCCCCAAGATGTATCCTTGTGACGCCACTTTGGTCATGTACAATCATGCGACCGTCATTTATGACGAGGGCCTGCCCTCTGATCTGGGGGAGGAGTCGATCATTGGTCTCCCCTTTGCAACCGCGGGCTATGTGGTAGCGATGGCTGACTATTTGGGTTTGGGGGAGAGTCCGGGACGCCATCCTTTTATACATGCCAAATCTGAAGCTACTTGCGGGGTTGATATGCTACGCGCCACCAAGAGTCTTTGCGCCAATCTTTCGGTACCCCTCAATGAGCAATTGTTTATCGGTGGTTATTCTCAAGGGGCTCATGTCTCCATGGCACAGTTTGAAGAACTAGAAACTTTGCATACTAGCGAATTTGACGTCACCGGCGTAGCCGTTGGCGGAGGACCTTACGATCTTTCGGGGACGATGCGACAATTCTTTTTTTCGGGTACGCCATCGGTTACGACCTCTTACTACTTTGCCTATATGATTTTGGCCTATCAGGAAGTCTATGGCAATCTATACAATGATCTTTCAGAGGTTTTTGTCGCCCCTTATGACACGGAGATTCCCCTGATTTTTCAGCGCAATGGCTCTCAAAGTGGTATAAATCTGCCCGCAGTAGCCACCACGATGTTGCAGCCGAGCTACGTCCAAGCGGTCCAGGCAGATCCCAATCATCCTTTCAATATTGCACTGCGCGACAATGACCTTTACAATTGGTCCCCCCAATCGCCTTTGCGGATGTTTTATTGTGAAGGAGATGATGTAGTGCCTTTTGCAAATTCGATCATTGCCAAGGATAGTATGCTCGCCAATAATGCCCCCAATGTGGATGCGATCAGCGTAGGAGTCAGCAATGATCACAATAGCTGCATTTTACCTTCTTTTTTGCAGATCAAGATATTTGTGGATACGCGTCGCGAAAACTGTTCTACGGCCATTGACCCCAGCGAAGCAATTGGCTTGACAGTAGCGCCCAATCCATTTTCGGATCAATTGCAGATCAATTGGCAAAATGCTCAGATCAAATCAGTGAAGTTACTTTCGCTGGCTGGTCAAGTCCTGCATGAGCAGGCCGTAGGCCCGGTAAATACTGCCATAATCAAGACCCCTAGCCTTCCCAGCGGACTCTATCTCCTAGCCCTGGAAGCAGAGGATCGCCACTACTATCAAAAAGTAGTTGTGCAGCAGTAAGCACTGCTAGGATTATATATTTTTTTGCCGCTGCGCGGAACGATTCCCCTGCACGTCTTTGACTCGTAAAAAAGGGGGAAGCGTTCTGCGTAGCAACAAAAAACCGAGCCTCAAAAAGACCCGGTCGTATCAACTATAACAGCTTTTGAACAAAATTAAGGGAGCAACACCTCATTGACGGCGTGTACGACTCCGTTGATAGCCTGTACGTCAGTAATGATGATTTCGACTGACTGTCCGCTAGAAGTTTTGAGCTTGGCACCGTCTGTCAAGTCAACGGTCAGCGTTCCTTCAATCGCGTTTACTTCTTGCTCATTTGTCAGCTCATCAGACTGGACGTTAGCCCCACTGATTACATGGTACTTCAATACTGCATCAAGCGTCTCTACTGGGATATCAGCAAGCTCGTTCCAATCCTCATTTGAATCTAACAATGCTTGGAAAGCGTCATTAGTAGGAGCAAATACGGTAAAGGGTCCGTCGCCAGAAAGGATGTCCACAAAAGCAGTAGTCAAATCACTACGCGTCAAAGCCGCTACGAGGCTAGAAAATGCATCATTGTTTAGGGCTTTGTCTACTACGGTTGGAGGCAGCATCACTTCGTTGATGATGTGTACGATACCGTTTTCAGCTTCGACATCGGTGCTTACTGGAGCAGCGGCGCCATTGAAAAGCACCCCACCAGTCGTTACAACTTGTAGATCTACAAACTCGTCGTTGGGACCACGAGTCAAAGTTTTGACATAAGCGTCAGTAAGGTCAGCTTCCTTGATCGTCCCACCATAAACGTGAAACAATAGTACCTCAGTCAAAATATCATTATCGATATCGCTGAGTTCATTCCAATCAGCATTAGAATCTAAAAGATCTTGGAATGCCTGATTGGTGGGTGCGAACACGGTAAAAGGGCCAGCAGCTTCTAAATCGCTCACGAGACCCGTTTGCTCTAGCGCAGCTACCAAAGTGCTGAGGTCATCAGTCTCTTTAGCTAGCTCGATAATGTTCTTTACCTCAGGATTGTCGGTGTTTTCACAGGCTGTGAAACTTAGCAGGCTCAGCAATGTGAAAGCCATGAAAAATACTCTGAAATTCATCATTAGTTAATTAGTGATTATTACATGAATGAAAGCGGGTTTACAACTGGGCCTCAGCTCAAAATGTTTGGGAGTGCAAAATATTTTACCCTCTTTTGGGCATGGCCTATGAGTTAAAACTGCAATTTTTTGCGGCTGGGGCGACAGAGCCTGACTTAGAGCTGGAGCCTATTTGGTGGCCAGTGAGGCTGATTTTGAGACAGTTTCCTTTCAAGCAAATCCCCAAGAGCGGAGATTTTATACAGGAGTACCAACTCAGCCTGATAATTTCCCAAGGCGGCATCGTGCTTGCGGAGCTCTCCATAAAATTCTAATAAGATTCTAAGCCAGT
>JBCAWW010000235.1:0-7666 GCA_038534415.1 Bacteroidota bacterium
GGCGATACGTCCATCAAGAATTTGGGCTCTCTTGGTCCGTGAGGGGTACGTGGATAGACGATCATCTCAGTGGCTACTCCCATGCGTTTAAGGGCTACGTAAAATTCTTGTCCCTGGGTAAAGGGCACTCTCAAATCATTTTGGCCATGAATCACCTGAGTGGGCGTCTTGACGTTTTTGATGTGATACATGGCAGAGTGCTTTTCGTAAGTTTCGTAGTCGTCATAAAACTCTCCTCCCATATGGGCCACTAGATAGTCGGGAATATCAGTGGTGGTAACCATACTGACTAGATTGGGTAAGCCTGCGCCCATACTGGCCGCTCTAAAGCGATCGGTCTGCGTAACCATCCAACTCGTCATATAACCGCCGTAGCTCCAACCCATGAGGTATTGGGCGTCTTTGTCGGCGGCGCCTTCTTTGATGAGGTGATCGACTCCAGAAGTGAGGTCTTCATAGTCGCCAAAGCCCCAGTCTTGAAAGTTGGCAAAGCGAAAATCCTTGCCATAGCCCGTAGAGCCACGTGGATTGGGGCGAAGTACGATATAGCCTTGCTGCGCAAAATACTGGGTCACATAGATGGAAGGCCCACCCGTAAAAGATTGGGTAAATACACCGGCAGGTCCTCCATGCACTTGCAGGATGATAGGATACTTTTTGCCTTTTTCGTAGCCGATAGGATAGGTCACGAGCCCTTCGATCTCCATGCCATCGTGTGAGGATTGCCAACGGATCAGTTCTGTCTTGCCCATCTCAGGGATTTCGACTTTGGCGTTTACGGCGCTCAGTGGCTGATCCGATATTCCATTTATGTCTGCCAAGTAAACTTCTGCTGGCTGATCAGTGGTCTGATAGGTGGCACTCATTTGGCCTTGCGCATTGATCGAAAATGACCCCATCGTGCCGCTCCCATTTGGCAAGGCGAGGACTTGAATGGCTTTTTCGCTGGGGAGATTGACATCCGCTTTGTCTGAAATCACTCCTTCGGGAACGCTTATCTGAATGGGTACTGCAGAAGTGCGATTTACCTCTGCGACGATCAATGATTTGCCATCCTTGTCCCAATCGATCAGATTGAGACTGCGGTCTGGCGTTTGAGGCAGGGGTTTGGGCGTTCCGCCGGAGGCGGCCACCACAAAAGCATCACTCAAACCAATCGGTGTCGGCGCTCCTCCCGAGGACTGGAAAGCTATCGTATTGCCGTCAGGAGAGTATAGGGGATTTTGATCGTTGCCGGGACGTTTTACCAGTTCTCGTACAGCTCCACTATCGGCTGGTACTATGGAGATATCGGTTTCTATAAATTGGGTGTTGATATTGGGGTCTTCAGCATAGCTGAACGCTATCTCTTTGCCGTCGGGCGACCAATCAAAATCGTCAACATGAAAGGCTCCTTGCGTAAGCCGCTGCGTTTTGCGCTTACCCGCCTCATCTGGCATCAAGGCGACGGTATAGAGATGGTTGTACTTGAATTGTTTATCTACTAAGATCACGTCCCGTTTTTCTTTCTTGGCTTTGGCTTCCTCTTCGGTATCTGGATCGCGCATCACAAAGGCAAGCTGGCTGCCATCGGGCGACCATTGAAAGCGAGAAACGCCGTTTTTGGCCTCAGAAACTTGTTCGGGCTCTCCTCCCATCAGCCGCATGACAAAGACCTGAGATTTGTCGGTACGGCCAGAGATGAACGCCAATTGGCTACCATCGGGCGAAAAAGCAGGCGCATAGTTAGACTTTTCGCCACGTGTATATTGATAGTCAAAACTACCGTCTGTCGCGGCTACCCAGATTTGTGAATTGTATTCAGATTTTTCGCCTTCCATGAGCGGGGTGCGGACCACATAGGCAACATATTTGCCATCAGGTGAAATCTCCGTTTCGGTAATGGATCGAAATTTCATGCTATGTGCTGGAGTCCAAGTCGTTTTTTCTTCTTGGGCAAAAGTGGTCAAAACCAGCCCACAGAGTGCTAGCGTAAGGATTAGGTGTTTCATAAAAAATAAAATAGAGAAATTCCCAAACATTATTTCAGAATGACCGTTCTGTAACCATGTATTTAATTATGGAATGATCGTTCTTTAATTGATTCATTCATTCAAAAAATCATTAACTCAGCAAATCAATCATTATCTATCATGGGAAAATTAGACGGAAAAGTAGCCGTAGTTACCGGCGGAACTAGCGGTATTGGTTACGCCACCGCAGAAGAGCTCATCGCCAATGGCGCCAAAGTATTCATCACTGGCCGTACTGCCGAAACCGTAGCTACTGCTGCTCAGCAATTAGGCGCCACGGGTATCGCTTCCGATCAGTCAGACTTGGCCCAAATTGATGCCTTAGTAGCGCAAGTAAAAGAGCAGGCCGACAAAGTCGACATCCTCTTTATCAATGCCGGAATTGCCGCTTTTGCTCCGCTAGAGCAAATCACCGAAGAACTTTTTGACAACATCACCAATGTCAACTACAAAGGAGCCCTCTTTACGCTGCAAAAATTCTTGCCCTTGCTTGGTAAAGGCTCTTCAGTGATCAACCTTTCCTCCATCAATGGCTATGCGGGTATGCCCAACACCGCTGTTTATGGATCTTCTAAGGCAGCCCTCAACTCTTTGACTAGAGTAGCCGCTTTCGAATTAGCAGAGCGCGGGATCCGCGTCAATGCCGTTTCTCCTGGACCCGTCAATACGCCTATCTTTGGTAAGATCGGGATGCCCGCAGAGGCCCTCAACGAATTTGCTGGTGCCATGCAAGAACGTATCCCCGTCAAAAGATTTGGAGAACCTTCTGACATCGCCAAACTCGTCAGCTTCCTCGCTTCTGATGATGCCTCATTCATCACCGGCAGTGAGTACGTCATCGACGGCGGCGTCAATCTTAACCCTATCTTGGGGTAGTAGAGAGTATTAAGTAGAAAGTACTTAGTATGAAGTACTGATAAAAACGATACTTAGGACTCGTGAAGGTCGATTTGTCATGAGCTTTATACTAAGTACTTTTGTCTGTACTTTATACTAACTACTTTTCATTAATTTTGTATCACGATGGCTAGGCCCAAAGCATTTGATGAATCTGTCGCGCTCGAAAAAGCAATGGAGCTTTTTTGGCAACAGGGGTATCATGCGACTAGCTATGGCCAACTCGTAGCGCATATGGGCGTCAATCGAGCCAGCCTTTACAGTACTTTTGGCGATAAACAGGCCCTATTTGACAAGGCAGTCAAGCAATACACCGCACAAAATTTGACCCAACTCAAAGCTTTTTTTGAAACCCAAAGCTCAGTCATCGCAGGGCTCAAAAAGATGGTCGTGCGGTCATTGGAGGAAGATCTAAAGCCAGAAGGCCCAAAGGGTTGCTTTGTGGTCAATACGGCCACCGAACTGCAAAAAGGCGATGAGGCGACCCTCAAGCGTTTGTTGGATCACAAAGAATTGGCCGAAGCGGTCATGGCGGATTTTATCAAAGGCGGGCAAGAGAAGGGAGAAATCACCCAAAAGCAATCCGCCCAACAACTAGCCGAATACGTTTTTGCCCTCTATGGGGGCGTCAAGGTCATGGTCAAGCTCAAACCCGAACGCGCTTATCTGACCTCTATTTTGGATACTGGCCTTAGGACTTTAGTGGCTTAGCTTTTTTGCTGCTTCGCAGAACGCTCTCCTCGCGCCAACAGTCGCTTCAAGGCACTGCCTTGAAGCAAAAGAGACAAGCGTTCTGCGAAGCAATAATCCCAACTCAGTACAATAAAATGTTATCTTTAAGCATATATACTGTGTATGCGTAATTCCATTATTATCACCTGCTTAGGGCTGAGCTTGTTGCTAGGCTGCGGAGAGAGTCCCCCCAAAAAAACGGCCCCACCCGAGGCTCCAGTAGTCAAAGTTGATGAAAATCTTGACCTCTCTGCCTTACCCAACAAAGCTGCCAGAGTATCTATCCCCCTCAAAGCGGAAGAAGCGATCCAAGCGATCAAAAGCAAAAATTTACGCAATTTAGCGCGTTTGGTGCATCCTGAGATGGGGCTCCGCTTTTCGCCACAGGTGAGTGTAGAAACCAATCATAAAGTATTTAAGGCCAAGGAACTGCGTGAGTTGTTCAAAGACTCCACCCTCTATACCTGGGGCGCCCAAGATGCCACTGGTGACCCCATCCAATCGACCTTCAATGCCTACTACAAGCGGTATTTGTATGATGTAGATTTTGCGGCCACTGACAGTATTTATTACAATCAGATCCAGCAACATGGCAACGCCATCAATAATGTCAATAAAGCCTATCCGGGCTGTGTCGTGGTTGAGTACTATATCCCCGGGGTCGAAGCCGAAATGATGGGCATGGATTGGCGGGCGCTACGACTGGTGTTTGAACCATATGAAGAGGATTGGTACCTCGTAGGGATCGTGCACGCCGCTTGGACTAGCTAGTTTTCTCCCTTTAACCTAAGCAGTCGTATTTAATTTTCCAGCTCCGCTAGACTATAAATAATCCTTTTGCCCTTTTCTTGGCCAATGCGGACCATCTCATCGGAGCCCTTAGAGGGCCCACCTATCCGCAATACAACATCACATTTGCTGATCATCCGAATCGCGACGGGATGAAACATCTGCTCCCATATCTCGTCTCCCATTGCTTTGGAGCCGGCCGTTTCTATGAGCGGTAAGGCAAACCATTCGCCCAATACGGGTAGGTGCCCCATTTCATAGACTTTGAGGGCCATTTGATTCATGGCTTCGACATTGCGGTGGATCAGGACGGGATCATCTTGGGTGCCTGATCTAAAGGGACCCGCTACTAGGATCATCAATACTTCTGTTTCGTTTGGCATGTGATGCTTGATTGAGTCTGAGTAAAAAATAGGCTAAGAAAGGTCTTGAGTAAGTAGTAGAAAGTACTCAGTATAAAGAAGCAAGAATGACGCTTCAGGATCCTAAAGGACCGATTTTTAACCGTCTTAATACTAAATACTTTTGTCTCAATACTTATAAAAAGTTGGGATTGAAAAGAGAGAAATTAGACCCACAAAAAAAAATAGGGATCTGAGTAAGGGTAGCGTTCCGCGAAGCGTGTCACCACTGCGAAAGCACTCCTCAGGGAGTCAAAGTACACCAATCTAAATCCCTCATGTTATGAAATCTTTTTGCCTTCGTGCATTGGGCTTGTTTTTTGTGTTGGGCCTAATGCAAAGTACGAGCTTGCAGGCACAGCATCTCAGCCTAACCACCCACACCAATTATGTACCACGTGTAATCGACCTCAGCAGCGAGAATTTGTCTGGACAGGATTTACAGACTTTAGGTCTTGATCTTCGCCTTTTCAGAAATGAAAAATGGGCTTTTCGTATGGGGGTAGTGATACAGGGGCAGCAGGTCTATAATGCTTTCAGCGATGATTACTATTATTCAGATGGAAGACATGATGACTTTGATCGCGATGGTATCGACGACTGGCGTGATCAGTTTTCAGACCTAGATGATGGTGATTGGGACGATTGGGATGATCACTATTATGATTGTCCTGAATTTGATTATGAGCGTTTTGCTGAGGATTTTGATTTGATGGCAGAGATTGGGATTGAGCGTCACTTCTTCATGCTCGACAAGAAGTTGGACATTTATCCTGGTGTTTACCTGCCGATCAATATCGGTCCTCAAACAGATTTCCGGACAGCACTTTCTACCGATGAGATGCTATCTAATGCGGGAGCTGTATTGGGCGCCAATGTTCGTTTACTCCGTGTTTTCCGATTGGGTATCGAACTAGACGCTGGCTTCCAACAAGCAAGCAATGGCATTTCTGAGAGCTTCCGTTCTGGTAATATCGAGCCTTTCAAAGCGATTCCCTACCAGACCTCTATCACTTTCGGGATGGCCTTTTAGGCTACTTGAGAAAGCCCGTTGCGCTAGCCATTATTCAAAACTCAGGCTTTAACCGACATCTGACATCGGTCTGAGGATAGAGTTTGGTTTCACGCTTCGCGGAACGCTAAAAATTAGGCGTGGATACAGCAAAAAAGCTGTATTCGCGCCTTTTTGTATGAAAAACTGCCCTTAAAGTCGTTCAACTATACAGAATTTCCATGCCGATCTATTATTTTTTGCTACCTTAACTAATTGAAAGTTAAAACAGCCAAAAAATAGCCCATGTCAAATATCGATTGGAGCCTCATCGTAGAGACCATTCGTGCCGAGCGTTGTGTATTGTTTCTCGGTCCGGGAGCAATGGTTACGCAAAGCCAAAAGACTTTCTGGTCAGAGATGGTGGAGGAGCTGAAGATAGGAGATGGAAAAGACATCGAGTACTTTGAGCACGACAAATTGTTCATGTACAAAGACCCCATCCAACGGACACGTACCTACTTCAAGATTAAGGCCTTTTACAGAGAGCAAACGGAGCGTTTACAAAAGGAGTTATTTGAAAAACTCTCGCTTATTCAATTCAATCTGATCGTCTCGATCTCCCCTGATCATTTTCTGAGCGATTTGATGAAGAAGGCAGAAATGCCGCATAAGTTTGATTTTTATAATAAAACCGTCAACCCCAAACCCATCAAGGCGCCTACCAGCAATGAGCCTTTGATTTATAATCTGTTTGGTTCGATCGAAGAGGAGCAGTCCTTGATCCTCACCCATAACGATCTCTATGATTTCCTCTTTGCGATCTTAGGCGATCACCGCCTTCCTGATCAATTGCAAAATTCCCTGCAAAATGCAGCCAATTATATCTTCTTAGGCTTCAATTTTGATAAATGGTATATGCAGTTGCTCTTGCGGCTGCTCAATCTGCACGATGAGAAGTATAGCTTTGATCGCTATGCCTCCAATCCGCAGCTAGCGGAGCAGGCCAAAACCTTCTTCCAGCAGCAATTTAGAATCAACTTTGTCGAAGATAACCTAACGGGCTTTGTTGAAACGCTATTTGAAAAATGTAAAGAAGGCGGTGTGATTCGACAGGAAGAAGACGTCAGCGATGTCCCTATAGACGAGCGGATCGAAAAACTCTTGGTGGACGAACGATTTGAAGATGCCATGGGCATAATGAATGGGTTTTTCGAAGAAAAAGGAGAAGAAGACCTTGCCAGCGACATCCTTTTGTTGCAAAGCCGCTACAAACGACTACAACGCAAGATTACGCAAGAGGTAATCAATGCCGAAGATGCCAATGTTGAATCTCAAAAGATCAATCTGGCGCTACTCGAAATCAACAAAGAAGTCAAGGACTTACAAACTGCTTAATCCGCCCTCATGGCTGACAATAAATTGTATCGCTACCCCGGCCTAAAACCTTTTTCGGTCAAAGAAAGCTCCATCTTTTTTGGACGAGGCACCGACGTTACCGCCCTCGAAAAAAGTATCCAACTAGACAAACAATTGGTACTGTATTCGAAGTCTGGTTTGGGCAAAAGTTCCCTCCTCAACGCCGGCTTAACTCCACGCCTACAAAAGAAAAAGAAGCTTTTTCCTTTTCGTGTTCGCTTTAGTGCCTACCGCAAAGAGGACTCTATCAGCTTATTAGAAACGGTCAAGAATCGCCTCTGGCAAGAGGTTGAAGAAAGCTATGATATGGCGGGGATTAAGGCCGCCTCGGATACGCTATGGTATCAGTTCAAAAAGGCGCAGTGTAGCCTAGATCATGATCCTACCTTTATTTTGGTGTTTGATCAGTTTGAAGAGGCTTTTAC
>JBCAWW010000236.1:0-7638 GCA_038534415.1 Bacteroidota bacterium
TCAAAAAACAAGTCCGCTACATTCCGGCAGGATTCAACTGAGAGCCTTTTTTTTGAGAGATTCGACCATCATAAATTAAACTCATTTCTACATTGCTTAGTACAAACCAAACGAGGTTTAGTCTCCAGACGGCATTGAGTCCCGGTTGTAATCCTTCTCTTAATTCATATTCAGCTGCCGAAGTCGTGCTACCTTCCTCATTGAGAGATGCCAATTCTAACTTGGCAAAAAGATTATTTCGATCCTTGAGATTCCAACTACTATCAAAAATCAATTTGTGAGCCTGCAATTTACTATCCACTAAACCATCTAGATTGGTGTTTTGGCGCGATTGATACTGGTATCCAGCACTAAAGCGCAGTTTGGTCCCAAACTGGAAGTTGACTTGAGGATTGGTCTCCCAAAACTGGATGTTATAATTTCTTTGGGGGAAGCCAGCGGAAGCGAGTTGTCGATTGCCAATTCTCGTCTCCAATTCGATGGAGCGACTTTCATTGAGATTTAAGCGTTGCGCGGCGCGCCAGAAGGTCAGCCCTCTAAACTCATCGCCTGTATTGAGAAATAATTTGGACTGATTTCTAAACCAACTAAAACGCAGATCGCCAGTAGGATTTTTTTGAAAAAAGTTAATATCCTGTTGCAAAGTCATATTTGCGTTGAGCAAACTCGTATCGGCAAAGGGATCGCTCAATCGTAAAAAATAACTCGCCAGTTCAGTGTTGCGACTTTTGTGCTGTATGGCCTTCACTGTGGTTACTGCATTGAGGTTGCGAAGGATTTTGAGCGCCAATGAACCACTATCAGGAATGACATTGCGGAAGTCCCAGCGTAGGATACCGTTGAGACTCAGGCGAGTGGTGGGGAAGAGTTCCCGAGTAGGGCGAATAACCCTGATAAAGTTGGCGATCTCAGGAATAGTCGCAAGTTGAAACTCCTCAAAGTCCTGTATGCCGTCATTGTTAAACAAAGAATCGAGCCAGACATAGTTGCCTTGTCCCGGGTTGACCTCTATAAAAAAGACCTCTTGTTGGGCTACCTGTTCTGAGCTCACATCATAGACAAAGTTGGCGTACACCAGCCGGTTTTTGGGGCGGAGGGTACTCTGAAAGTTGGTGTTGAGGACTCTCGAGTCCTGCAAGCCCGTTTTGAAAAATACCGTATCTAAGACTTCTAGGGTGCGATAGGCCGTAGTAGTTTGTAGGTTGAAGCTTGGTATAGGATTCCAAACTGCATTGGCATACCAAGTATAAGCGAGTGTTTTGGCGCGCAACTGACCATCGATCGCCTCTTGGTCCTTACGGTAGTTCCAAGAAAGGTCCACTTGGATCTTTTTGCTATTGACGGTTCTTATGTATGGTTTGAGGTCTACAAAGGAGAAAGAGGGGCGGCTGGTGGTGTCGATGCTTTGGATTTGTTTGTCCTCTATCCAGAGGACGTTTCCGACTTGTAGGTATTTCCCGATGGGAACGAAAATATTTCCTTCCTGTCTGATCCAGCGAGATTGTCGAGCTAGGCTCTCGTTTTCGTTATTGATGTGAGTGAATTGGTAGAAGCCTTGTAGGGACCGATTGAGACTACTTTCCATGCGATAAACCTGACGATAGGCATTGTTGCCTTGACCGGTATTACGATAGCCCCCTTCTGCCTCAAAGCGTAAACCTGGTTTATATCGCAGGGCGAGCTTAGCCCCAACGATTTGTTCATCGGCCCGCTCTTCTTCCTCACTAATGTCCCAGATTCGGTTGTATTCTGCCTGATAAATACGGTCCACATTTTGAAATGATTGGGCCACGTATTGGTGCCAAGCATCTACATTGAGCTGCAAGCTATCGCTGAGGGGGAGGTTTTCGACCTTGATGCCGCTGCGTTGGGCGAGGCCCAAATTATCTTCATCACCCAGCCTCGAAAGTCGATTTTTGTCTTCTATACTGATGCCAGTCTCGCTATAAATGCGGGTATGATCATTGATTTTGTAATTGACGCGGGTGTTAATCACCTGGAGGAGTCGAGGTAATACCCATTGTCTTATTGGGGCATAGTCCCCTTGGGGAACGCCTAGTGAGTCAGGTGCTACCCAGCTAAATATGGTCGCCCCTTGGCGACGAGGATCGATCTGATAAAATCCTTGATTGTCCCCGACTCGAGTCGCACTTATGGCATAAAAAGTACTGTCAGGGTATTTAATGCGGGCGCTATCGCCTACAAAGACGTAGCGTTCGTAAACTACGCCTCCAACCATAGTATCGACTCGTGCATAAACGGGGCGATTGTCCTGATCCCTGAGGCTGTCGATGCCACTGGTGATCGCTTGGCCAGTATTGTCGCCAACTCTTGATAAGGTATCCAAGGCGTCTTGAAAGGCCGTTTGATTGTCAAAGGGAGCATTGGCATTGTCGGCATCACGAGCGTAGGAGACATTTAGTCGCAGCTTATCTTTGAGCATCTTATGCTCCATCTGAGCTACCAGCAGGGAGCGATTGTAGTATTGATCACTATATTCAAAGTCTACCACTATCCGTGTGATATTGGTGATCACATGCTTGGGCATAAAAGTGACTTCTGCTGTATTGTAGTTGATGATGTAGTCTTGGTTGATGCCTCGAGTCATCAGCTTACCATTGAGATAGACCTTTTCGCTGCCTGCTAAGACGATGAAAAAGCGCTCATTATTTTGCCCGTTGAGGCGATAAGGACCTGCTACCCCATCGATTGCTTGCAAAGTGTTGGTGTGAAACTTGCCCTTGGCAACGGCTCCACTTACGCTAGCTTTGGTCTGATCATTGGCCCAAGCAAATTGTACTCCTTGCACATTGCGATAAAAATTGCCGAAACGAGTGTCTTTCTGACTGACTTCATAGTCTCCCATGGTGAGGCTAAAGCGATCCTTCATGAGTTTGATAAAGACTTTGTCGAAGTCTGAGATTTGCTGAGTGGTACCATCTGGCTGGATGGGGATATTTTCGTCTGTAATGGCCCCTACGATTTTTAGTCCATCTCCTAGGTCGCCTTCCAATTGGAGTCGAAGTCCGCTCGTTACGGCTAAGCTTTGGCGATTGCCGACAGCAAGGCCTCTGGTCAGACTACCGCTTTTGCGTATCCGATCACTGGCTAAAAATTCTCTAGGATTTTGATCGTAGCGTTCATCGAAGATGACATCTACTTGCTCCTCTTGTGTCGCTGTATCGCGCGTAATCCTAAGCTGGCGGATCGCAACGGTAGGGGAGAGGGCGTTGACAAAGTATCTATAGGTGATCGTAAAGGGCGGCTGCAGTTGGGCGTTTTTGAGTAGGACCCAACCTTGGACATAATTTATTTGATACTGATCTGGTCCAATACTGTTGCCATTTGGGGCCAGGAAAATCTCTGAATTAGGCACCAAGAAGCCATGGGCCAGCCGGAGGGTATCGGTTGCTGGTCCACTAAGGGTATCCGTGGCAGGCAAGGAGTTTTGGGCCCATATGAGGCCGGTGCTGCAAATTAGGCCGAAAAGCAGCCCGACGATGCGTACATATCGCAATCAACAATGATTAGTCAGCAATTTACGGAATGTATAGGGTATAGAATAAGGTAAAATTAGGCACTTACTTTCTCTAGTTCGAGATTTTGATTTAGGACGGCATCGGCGGCAGGCAGGTTGATAAAGAAAGTGGTGCCTTTGCCTTCGACACTCTCAAAATAGATTTCACCGCCTGTATTTTCGATGATTCTTCTCACGATTGCCAAGCCTAGGCCCATACCAGAATTTTTGGTAGAAAAGCTCGGCTGGAAGATCTTGGGTTGAATCTCTTCTGGTATCCCTTTGCCATTGTCCTTGATCTCAATCTTTGCGAATTGCTGTTCGATACGCATGGAGATATGGAGAATCCCATTGGATTCGATGGCTTGGAGTGCGTTTTTGATGATGTTATTGAAGCATCTGCCTAGCTGATCTCTATCGCCTATAGACCAAAAAGCTTCTTCGGTAATATCAATGAGCCAAATCGTTTCTTGAGATTGGGTGTATAGGTCTACTACTTCAAGCAATACATCATTGATTTTGATGCGAGTATTGATCGGCTCGGGCATCCGGGCAAACTCCGAAAACGAGTTCGCGATATTGGCCATAGAGTCAATCTGCACCAAAAGCGTCTTCATCACCTTGGGAAACATATCCTGAAAACGAGGCGTTTGCTCTTTGAAAGTCCGACTCAAATGCTGGATACTCAGCTTCATGGGCGTGAGCGGATTTTTAATCTCATGAGCAACTTGTCGTGCCATTTGGCGCCAAGCAAGCTCACGCTCTGTTTGAGTGATTTTTTCCTCAGATTCCTCAAGCTGCTCTACCATTTCATTGTAGGCACTTACGATTTCTCCAATTTCGTCTTTAGAGTTGTAATTGATTCTTTCGTTGACATTACCGAGGCGGATGGCAGAGAGACGCTGTCTAATCACGGCGAGTGGCTGGGTGATCGTTCCGGCAACGGCTACAGAAATCAAATTGATCAGTAGGAATACTAAGAGATATATGTTGGCGAGGTAGGCGAGGAAGTCGATTACCTGCGAGTTGAGTTGGTTTTGTTGAGCGATGAAGGGGATATTGATAAAGCCCACAGGTCGAGAATCGGCCCCAATGATCGGTCGATATGCTGAAAGATAGCGAAGACTACCAATACGCTCATTGACTACCAAGTCGGAGACACCCCCATTTTTCAAGGCAAAGTAGGCGGAAGAATTCATCAAATCCGTAGTCAATCCTTGCTCATAGGTAAGCGGCTGGGTTGAGGCAACTCTTCGTCCTTCTCGGTCAAATACATTGACATCATCCTTCATTACGGCCTCTAAATCTCTAACTCTCTTACGGAAGGAACCATTGAAGGCGGTATTGGAGAAGTTGTCTGCGATCAGACTTTGATATTCAGGGCCCAGCAAGGTAACCATGCGGGCAGCTTCATCGGAGAGTTCCGCTCGCGCTTCGCGTTCAAATCGATTTTGAATAAAAGGGTAAAGCAGGACCAAGATGATAATCATCGGGATGATACTAATCCCCAAAAGTCCTAAACGAATCCTAGCCCGTAGAGGAAACTGTAGGTTGATCGAGCGTCTTGACCTCAGAGATTGGATGACAAATACTGGCAACACAAATAAGATCAGACCTGCAATAGCGAAGAAATAAAATACAAAAGAGAAGGTCGTAACTACGTCCAGAAATGAAAGTACTGGGTAGCGTACCAGGGCTACTTTGTTACCAGAAATCTGGTGCTGTATTTCAAAATATTCGCGATTGGGACCTAAGCGTTCGCCGTCTTCTTTTCTTGCTAGTTGGATAGGAAATGGATAAACCCCTTCCTCATGATAGAGAATTTCGTCTCGGTAAAGCGCATGGTCAAAGTTATCCAAAAGCGCAATATCATCGTAGGTAGCTTTGTCCAAAGAAAGAGAGGAGTAAAGTCCTTCGGTTTCTCTAGCAGCCGGCGTCAGCTCAAATAAAAACTTCACGGCCTGACTTGTATCAAGGCCAACCGGCAAGACAAATGAACCTATATATAAATCTCGGTAACGATTATCTCGGTTAGGTAGCTGATAGAGTTCTAGATTTTCATCGATTTTGATCCCTGAAATTGGTATTCCCGCTTCTGGCCCAAAAAATGGCTGCCGATCGCGATCGCGTACATCTAGCGGACGGCCCTGCTCATCATATAAAAATAGATCAACGTTGAACTCTTGAAAGTTGGGTTCTACGTAATTTGATCTAACCCAATCTCTAAAACGGCTGTCATCTTTTAATTGCTCGCGGGTTTCTTGCACGATCGATAGATCCGCCTCCAAGCTACCGATGGTAAACTGGTAGTTTACAATGGTATTGGTCACCTCACCCCCCAAGATGCTATTTGAAATCCGCTCAGCTTTTAGTTTGTTCTTTAAGGCAATACCACTCGTTACACCGTAGGTGGTGAATATCGTCATCAACAATAAAAAGATGAGATAATTGGCTAGATCCTGTTTTAGGAAGTGCTGGTATGGCATCCGATACATGGTCAGACCTAGAAGCATGATCCCAATGGTGGCTAGGATACTCGTGCTAACCCCCATGTCAAGGAAATAATACAAGCTCAGGTTTATCCCTAGCGCCATCACAAACTGCCCGATCAGAAATGGACCGGTAAAGCCGTAACGTCTGCCATAAAAGACATTGAGCTTTAAGATGATAAAACAGAGGAGAGATAGCAATAAAAATAGCAATCCCGCATCTAGCAAAATCAAATAAGAAAATACGTTGGTTTGTAGAAGGTTTGAAAACTCAATATCGATGGTCGAATCATTGACAATACGTTCAAAGCCGACAATAAAGAGGCTTAATAAAAATCCGCATATCGCCATGCCTGCAGCCATTAATACCCAGCTAAGGATCGGCTTATCAAGCAATTTTTTGATGTAGACATTGGATATCCTCAACAGATAAGTATAGAGAATCCAAGTACATATCAATACTGTGATCAGATTAAGCGTAAGCTCCCCTAAGCTTGGCGCAAAGGTGGGATCGGTAGCGAGTATTTCGGGAGAGAAAAGCTTGGTTTCTAAAAAGTCTCCCGGCAGGCTGATCCAGTTGAGGAGCAATCTGATGGCGATAACACCAAAAAATAAACCGATGTCAATATGATAGCGAAGGTCCCAACGTACAATGGTGAAAATCCGCAGGAAAATTGCCAAACAGATGGTACCGAGTAACAAAAAGGCTAAAACAGTGTAGCGCAGTATGGAGCGGAAAGGAAAGATCGGGAGATTTCTCAAGCTAAAAGCGGCATCATCCAATAAATCCTTTATGACTACCTCACCTTCAGTACCTTCGGGAGTAAAGCGTATGTTTTTGAGATATCGAAGTTCTTGACTATTACTCAGTGAGTTGAACTGTCTGCCCAAGAAAAAGTAAGGCAGCAAATAATCATTACTCACTTTATGGGTAATGTGGAGGGGAATTAAGGTAAGGGTAGTAGAGTCGCCTTCTTTCTCCCTGATCTGATAATAGGTCCGATAATCGTCCAGTTTTACCACTCTTGGCTCTGCTGGGATTAATCGTAAATATTTGATCTTTCGTTCTGCTGGCAGATACTCATTATTATTCCAACCGATCAGGCGTCCCGCGGGTGAATACAATAACTGACAAATCTGGTAAGGATTGTTGCTGCGCTCATTGGCGCTAAACGGCAAGTTGGTCGCTTGTTGGATAGCTAGTTGAAAATCCCGCTGGATTTGTTGTTCAACTTGTTCAAACAAAACATCATCACTACGACTATCATCATAGAGATACAATACCGTGCTAACAGCTAATAGTAATAGGCCGGATATCAACCAAGGATATCCTTTTTGCAACGAATTTCCAATCATCCCTTCTAAGATAAGACTATTCGCATTTTGCGATGCAAGATAAGAGCAACTAGGATAGCTAATCAAAAATCGGGCCTAAGATGCCAGAATTTTTGTCTGAATGGTCCAAAGGGGGAGTGTATGGTAGAAGTAGAGTGCCTAATTACCAGAAAACTGAGTCCTGCTCAAGCCTTCATATAGGCCCCAACCTTCATTTTCGTCCATACAACGTTCGAGAAGGTCTTCAAACTCATCACGACGATAAACCGGTACTCTTAAAGAAACTCTAGAATATTT
>JBCAWW010000237.1:0-7616 GCA_038534415.1 Bacteroidota bacterium
GTAGAAATCCTCAAAAGTATAGGCTAACTCTCCAGTATAGAGGATTTGCGTGTTTTTTTCGGTCAAAAGATTTTTTCTCAAAACCGCCATAATGGGAATCGCCTTGGAGGAAAAGCTAATGACATTAGTGGCTGGTAAATGATTGTCTTTTGCTATGGCCCATTCTAATACACTCGACAGGGGATGCCCCAATCGCACATAGTCATATGCCGTGGGCAACTCACTTAGGGCCGCTTTTGCTGCATTATTTGCCTGGTAGAGCGCCTCAAAAGAATCTAAAAATTCTGTCTTGGCCAATTTCTCGTTATAAATATCCAAGCGATGGGTGGTAAGTCTCAACCAATCCGCTGGCATATTTTCTAATACATCCTTTATATAATTGATCAAACGATTGTCTTTCATAATTTCCACCATTAGGCAGCTCGGTTATAATATTGATTAAGATTTTGCTTGTGTGTCAAGGCAGCTTGCACACTCTTTCTTCGCAAAAGGAATAAAGTTTTTTTGAAGAGGATGATAGCTCGAAATCTCCGACTAAGCATGGACTCGACTCCTCACATATGCTTGTACTTTTTCTAAAGGCCATGCCATCACGGCTGGGTCTTTACAGAGATCGAGCAAAATCTCATCTTGCTTGCGACCCTGCTGCATGGCCGCGGCATAGGGAAGCTCTTCTTGAAAAGTAACCAAAGAATATTTGCTGAAATAATCTGGCAATTCTTGCTCCATACGCGTTTCTAGCTTGCGTTTGCGCATAAAGGCTTCATCATCTACATGGTCGCGCATCTCATAGAAGTTGTCAATGGCGAGGTCGCAAATGGCGTCCGTATCTGCTTTGCGATCTTGTTGGTAGGCCTTAAATACCCGTTCCCAATCATTGCCAAACTCCGCCATGTATTGATCCAAAACCACTACATCTTCAAAGGCGCAATTCATCCCTTGACCATAAAAGGGTACTATCGCATGCGCAGAGTCTCCGATCAATAAAAACTTGCCATTGACTTGCCAAGGATAGCATTTGATCATGCCCAGCGGGCTAGTCGGATTTTCAAAGTATTCCTCTTCTAAATCAAGGAGATGAGGCACGGCATCTGTATAGACACGATCGAAGTAATCCTTTACCTTTGGCTTTGTATCCAGCGTTTCTAAGCCGTTTTCGCCTTTGAAGGGATGGAAAAGCGTTCCAGTGAAACTGCCATCTAAATTGGGCAGCGCTATCATCATATAGCTCCCTCTAGGCCAGATATGCAGGGCATTTTTTTCGATGCGCCAAGCTCCGGTTTCACTTGCTGGGATGCTCAGTTCTTTATAGCCATGATGCAGCCATTTTTGTTCATATTGAAACTGTAGGGAGGCGCTGCGTTGCAGAACGCTTCTCCTCACCACCGAGCCTGCCCCATCAGCCGCAAAAAAAGCACTCGCTTCGACCCATGTTTCGCTACCGTCCTGAGCGTTTTTAAAAGCTACTTTGCCATTGTCAAGATCGACTTGGCTGCAGCCCATGTCAAAGTGTACTTGCACATCTTCATAGCGATCGGCTTCATTGAGTAAGGCTTCGTTGAGCCCACCGCGAGAGACACTGTTGATATAGTCATCTTTGCGTCCACTATAAGGCGAAAGCCAAGCCTCACCTTCAAGTGGGTGGATCATCCGTCCGTACATCGGAATCACGGCTTCCTTGGCGAAATCTTGCATACCCACCAAACTAAGGGCTTTAATCCCTCGATCTGATAGCGCCAAGTTGATGGAGCGCCCTGCGGGAACGTCTGCCCTGCGCATATCAGGACGGCGTTCGTAGAGATCAACCGAATATCCTCGCTGGGCCAATCTGATGGCCAATAATGTACCACACAATCCAGCTCCTATGACGACTACTTTTTCTTTCATTTATGATGATTCTTTTCCGCTTCCCGTGAAGGGAGCGGACTAAATTATTTTCCTAAGCACTTATCGCTTCTTTCAATATCTCCACAAACCGAAAAACGTCCACATAGTTATTGTAAAGTGGGACGGGGGCTACGCGGATCACATCAGGCTCTCGCCAATCGGCGATAACGCCAGCTTTGGTGATATAATCGAAAAGTGATTTATCTGCATCCTTGACTTGAATCGATAGCTGACAACCACGCTCATCTGGATTGCGAGGGGTGATGATACGGATTCTATCGTTCTCGAAGAGATCCAACAAATACTCCATATAGCCCGTTAGGTGCCTTGCTTTGCGGACGAGTTTGTCCATGCCGGCTTCATCAAACATCTCCAAGGAGGCGCGCATCGCGGCCATGGGCAAAATCGGCGGATTGGACAGCTGCCAACCTTCTGCACCGGGTATGGGCTGGAAATCAGGTCCCATCAAAAAGCGAGAGGCTTTATCGTGGCCCCACCAACCAGCAAAGCGCGGTAGATCAAAGGCCTCTGCGTGTCGCTCATGTACAAAGCAGCCTCCCAAACTACCTGGACTGCTATTTAGGTATTTGTAGGTACACCAGACGGCAAAGTCGGCACCGCTATCGTGCAGTTGTAGCGGGAGATTGCCTGCACCGTGGGCGAGGTCAAAACCTACGACACAGCCTCTTTTATGCCCCGCTTCGGCGATCTTTTGTAGCTCAAAGGCCTGCCCGCTGTAATAATTGACTCCCCCTAAGAGTACGAGCGCAATTTCCTCACCCGCCCGATCAATGATCGAAAGGATCTCTTCGGTAGAAGTATAAGCAGAATCGGTCTCATAAGGCAGCTCCAATAAAGCCTCCTCAGGATCAAAACCGTGAAAAGCGAGTTGAGACTTGACCGCATATTGATCAGAAGGAAAGGCTCCTTTTTCAATCAAGATTTTGTAGCGCTGGTTGGTAGGGCGATAAAAAGAGACCATCATCAAGTGTAGATTGACGGTCAAAGTATTCATCACGACCACTTCCAAAGGTTTGGCTCCAACGACTCTGGCCATGGATTCGGTCAAAAACTCGTGATAAGGCATCCAAGGCTTGCGGGCGTGGAAGTGTCCTTCTACGCCATACTTAGCCCAATCGTCCATTTCTTGCAGGACATAGTCCCGCGCCTTTTTGGGTTGTAAACCCAGGGAGTTACCCGTAAAGTAGAGAAAGGGATGACCGTTCTCCTGCAAGGGTAAATAAAATTGATCTCTAAAATGTGCCAGTGGGTCTAGCTCATCCATGCGTTGGGCGAAGGCCAAATCCGATTGGTAGGCAGTATCAGTCATGTTGCATTACGCTTAATCGTTGTTTGAGGTCTCGGCCATAATCGGTGCCAAGCCATTTAAGGACATTGTCCTCCCAAATTTCTTTATACTCTTTTGCGTTGATGATATCTCTTTCGATGGCAAGGTCTAGGATTTTGCCTGGATAGGAAGATTGAGGCTCACTTTCCATCTCGCCTAATGGATAGGGGTCATCTAATCCCATGATGATCTGATCTGAGCCTTGGCGCTTGAGCATGAGCTCCAATGAGTCAGTGTCATGGACCAAGGTGTCAAAAAAGATGTTGGGATGACCGACCGCTTTGCGAGGATGACTTTTGCCTTCAAATAGGTCAGGGCGGCCATCAAAGCCTTGGATGCGCCGTCCTAGATTGATCTGCGCCAGCTGGCCTCCATGGGCAAAGCAAACGCGGATGTTGGGGTACTTTTCGTGATAACCGTTGAGGGTGAAAAAGTGATAGGCATCTGCACATTGGGCAAGCATCCAAACGAGGTGAAAGCGCCAAGCGGTATTTTCGAGATGGATAAACTTTTCTCCATCATAAGGGTGGACTTCTACCGCCAATTTATAGTGATTGGCCAGCTCAAAGATGCGCTCTGTCTCAGGATCATCAAAAATACAACGCCAAGTCCCTACCGAATCCATAAAGTGCGTCGGCAGGCAAAGCACTCTTAAACCCAGCTCTTCGACACAACGCTCAATCTCCCACAAGGCTCCTCTGACGTAAGCACAGTGCACGACAAAACCACAGGTAAATTTATCGGGATGATCATGCTGAATTTTCGCATTGAAATCATTTTGGAAGCGCAAAACCTTCTTCATCGCCTCCCAACGTAGGCCATTGCCATAGAGTTGAGACAAGTTGAGCACTACCGCGTGATCAATCTTATTGGCTTCCATCCAAGCAAGCTTTTCATTGAGAAAGAAGCTCGAATCCGTAATGGGGCGCTTCCATCCTTTTTGGAGCATATGCTTACGATCATCATCTACCCAAAAAATTTCCTCATCCTTCATAAATTGAGGAATCTGTTCTGGATAGGGCAATAAATGTGAATGGCCGTTAATTCTCATGGGTTTTAGTACTTAGTATATTGGGCAGAGTCGTAAGTAATGGATAATGAGTGATTAGTGGGGAGGGAATAATTGATCATCTATATTTTCACCTACTATATACTTGCTACTCACTACTAAATTGGATACAAACATTTTTAGGTTCAGTAAAAAACCTTAAAGCTTCAAAGCCGCCTTCTCGTCCTACCCCAGATTGCTTGGTCCCGCCAAAAGGCGTGCGTAAGTCCCTTACCATCCAGCAATTGACCCAGACGATGCCGCTATGGATTTTTTCGGCTATACGGTGGGCTCGATTGAGATCGCTAGTCCACAGGCTACAGGCCAATCCATACTGAGTGCTATTGGCATACAAGAGGGCTTCCTCCTCGGTATCAAAAGGCATGATCGTTACCACGGGCCCAAATATCTCTTCTTGATTGGTACGGCAGTCATACGCCAAGCCTTCTATCACAGTAGGGGCAATAAACCAACCTTCTTCACAACGCCCCGTTCGGCGCAGCCGCTTCCCCCCACAAAGGATCGTACCGCCTTCTTCTTTGGCGAGCTCGATATAGGAGAGCACCTTATTCATATGAGCTTCTGAGACGATCGCTCCTAGATTTGAATCTGCTGCTTGAGGGTCGCCTACTTTGAGCGCTTTTATGCGTTCGACGAAGTCGCCCTTAAAACGCTCATAAAGACTACGCTCCACCAAGATGCGCGACCCACAGAGGCAAATTTCGCCCTGGTTGGCAAAAGAAGAGCGCACGGATGTATCGAGCATCTTGTCATAGTCGCAGTCAGCAAAGATGATATTTGGATTTTTACCCCCAAGTTCGAGCGATAGCTTTTTGAACATGGGAGCAGCCACTTTGGAGATCGCTTTTCCGGTTTGAGTACCTCCGGTAAAGGAAACTGCCTTGATGTCAGGATGGCTGACGATGGCGGAACCTGTATCTGGTCCATTGCCATGCACAATGTTGAGCACACCCGGTGGAAAACCTGCCTCGATCGCTAGCTCTGAAAGCAAAAAAGCGGTCATAGGCGTCACCTCTGAAGGTTTGGCTACCACACAATTGCCCGCGGCTAGGGCCGGTGCAATTTTCCAACTAAACAGATAAAGCGGTAAATTCCAGGGAGAAATACAGCCCACAACGCCTATGGGTTGCCGGAGTGTATAGTTGATCCCCTGGCCCGGCATCTGATGCGACTCCGAGGCATACTGCATGATCGCCGTCGCAAAAAAACGGAAATTACTCGCCGCCCTTGGTATATCAACGCTCCTCGCCAAGGAGAGGGGTTTGCCATTGTCGCGAGACTCTGCCGCCGCCAAAACGTCTAAATGTTGCTCGATTAGCTCGGAAAGTTTGTGCAGGATGCTATATCTTTCGGTCAGAGAAGTATTGGCCCAGGCTGGAAAGGCCTTTTTGGCAGCTTCTACTGCTTGATTGACATCGCGGCTGTCAGAGGCTGGAACCTTGGCATATACTTTTCCGGTAGCGGGTTCGTAACTATCGAGATACGCTTCGCCGACGGGGCCTTGCAGGGCTCCATTGATGTAGTTTTTGAGGTAATCCATTGCTGATACTAAGGTAGCGGTGGAGGAGGGGATGTGCAAATGTAAGAGTAGGATATAAGGTCAAAATCTGATTTAGTTTTATGAGAAAGGGCTTGCTTTTGGGACTATTGATTGTATGCGTTTTGCCCATGTGGGGGCAAACGAGAGATACGGCCTATGTGGAGACTTTTTCTGACAAATTGCTCCTCAGTCCCTATTTGCGGTATCGCTCAATCGGGCAAGGTTTTTTTGCGGGAGGAGCGGGGCGTGAAGGCTTGATCGCTGCCGATGATTTAGGGATTGATAATGTCGGCTTAGGCCTAGGCCTACGAGCGGCGATGGGGCGCTTGGGCATAGGAGGAACCATGCCTTTGGCGACTATTTATCCGACAGAGCTAGAGCGGAGCAAATCCTATGGGCTTTCTGGCGAATTGATGTATCGCAAGATAGTATTGGGGGGAGGTATCCGATATCGAATTGGTTTCAATACGCGGCAGGGTACCGAAAATGTGTTTCGTGAAGATTTAAGGCGGGTCGAAATAAGCGTGAGTAGCATCTACGCCTTCAAGCATGATCGCTTCTCTTTTAGAGGGCCTTTACGACTCGTCGAACGCCAAAAGCAGACCGCCGGTTCGCTATTGCTCGCACTACAAGTACAAAATCATATCTTTTGGGCCGACTCAAGTTTGACGGCAGGCTCTAACGATCCGCTTAGCTTTCAAAATTATACCCACTTCAACCTTATGCCAGGTCTTGGTTACGGTGGGACTTTGGTGCTCGGAGATTGGTACGCGAGTATGGTCTTATTGGCCTACGCAAAAATTTCTCTCCTCAATCTAGACCAAACTCCCCAGCCCACCAGTATAGGAGTCCGCCCACACGGCCGTTTTGCCTTTGGCTACCATTCAAATAAATGGTTTTTGAGCCTCAATGGTTTAGTCGAGCAAGACCTCAACTGGGGGAGCAAAGCAGTGATCCTTGAAGCTCAAAAAACTTTTTATATCGCTTTTGGCATACGCCTCAGTCCCCCGCCCAAAATCAAAGGAGGTGGCGAGAAAATCGAAAGATGGATTTATTGAGCAAGGCCTGTTCAAGCCTTCTTATAGGCCGTAACCTTGATCTCGATGAGTAGGTGGGGATGCGGGAGCTGATGCACCGCTACGGTAGTACGAGTAGGGCCATCGTAGCCAAAAAACTCGCCATAGACCTCATTATAGCCACCAAAATCATTCATATTGACCAAAAAGCTGCTGACATCCACCACATCGCTGAGGTCTGCTCCCACACTTTGCAATATGTCTCGGATATTTTCGATCACGGCTCTGGTTTGAACTCGGATGTCCAAATTGGTGGTGCCCATCTCATCTACTTCTACTCCTGCAAAAGTATTGTCAGGTAGGCGAGAGGAAGTGCCTGAGACAAAGATAAAGTCTCCTGCTATTTTGACGTGGGGAAATTTGCCTCTTGGTTTTGCTTTGCCAGCAACTACTTTACTTTCTTCTTTATTCATGCTTCGCAGAACGCTTATTTATAGTTGCTTCATTTTGCTCGTCCACTCCTGGATCACTTGATGGGTGCTATTGTCTTGGTCATAAACCGAATACCAGCCCTGATGTTCATGAGGGGGATCACCGATAAAGTCATCGCCCTTTTTCCAGATGGCGTGTGCTTCGCGTGGACGCCCTGCTCCTCCCCAAGCCCAAAAGTTGCAGCCAACTAAGGCGTGGCCTTTACGAGCTTGTTGGTGTACCGCTTCGAATATAAATAAGCGTTCTGCGAAGCATGAATAAAGA
>JBCAWW010000238.1:0-7604 GCA_038534415.1 Bacteroidota bacterium
CTATAAAATTCATGAGTCTCAAGCTTCTCTGCTTGCCCTATGAAAATCATTGAGCACTTTGTCGCGACTCAGCAGCAGGACTAAGCAGATCAAATTACAGCCCTGATCGCCATACAACGCTCCAGCAATCCCTCCAACTGATCCAACTTCAACATACTTTGGGCATCGCTACTCGCACTAGCGGGATCGGGATGTGTTTCGATAAACAATCCATCGACTCCGACTGCCACAGCAGCCTTGGCTAAGGTCTCAATCATATGCGCGTCTCCACCCGTAATGCCTTCCGTTTGATTGGGTTTTTGGACCGAATGCGTACAATCCATAACCACTTTTCCTCCAAAAGATTGCATTCTAGGTACCCCAGTGATATCGACGATCAAATCGGTATAGCCAAAAGTGGTTCCCCGCTCAGTCAACCAAAGCTGTTCGTTGCCAGTAGATTCAACTTTTTGCTTCGCAAAACGCATCGCTTCTGGAGAGAGAAATTGTCCCTTCTTGATGTTGACGATTTTACCCGTTCGGCCAGCGGCCAATAGCAAATCAGTCTGGCGGCACAAAAAGGCCGGTATTTGTAGCACATCTACATATTGAGCGATGGTTTCGCATTCGTGGCTCTCATGTACATCAGTCAGGACGGGAATATCATAGGTAGCTTTGACCTTGGCGAGTATCTCCAAAGCGGGCTCAAAGCCAATGCTTGTAAAGCTATCGAGTCGCGTTCGGTTGGCTTTTTTGTAAGAGGCTTTGAAGTAATAAGGGATGCCCAGACGATCGGTAATCTCCTTTACTTTACCGGCAATCTCTAGACAAGTATCTTCTGCTTCCACCGCGCAGGGGCCAGCAATCAAAAAAAATGGTTTCATGAGTCAATTTGTTTACGCGCTTTCGCGTTGAGATAACCGCTATGATGGCGTTGGGCATAGGCCTCAGCCGTGAAATTGATTTTTTCCATCAAAAGCACTGTCAGCATATCACCGATCACTGTCATTACAGTGGTCGAGGTAGTGGGCGTAAGACCTAGTGGACAGACTTCGGCCGGACCGCCCGTATGAATGACGGTAGCCCCACAACGAGCCAAATCTGAATCGAGATTTCCCGTCAATACGATACGTGGAATGCCGGGCATCATTTGCTCAGTAAGTGCTGTCAGCTCTACGATTTCGCGGGTCTTACCCGAATTGGAGATCAATAGCAGGACATCATTTTTTTGTATGATCCCGAGATCCCCATGCTGCGCTTCACTTGGATGCAAAAAGATAGCAGGAGTGCCCGTTGAACAAAAAGTAGTGGCCATATTGTGTCCCACTTGCCCAGCCTTGCCCATACCCGTCAAGATTAGCTTCCCTCCTTGCTCATGGACTCGCTGATGGATGATCTCTACAGCTTCGGGTATCGCATCATTGAGGGGGATCGCAGCAATGGCGGCGGCTTCCTGCTGCAAGATTTCGGCCATCCGGTTCTTCATATTGCAAATATACGAAGCGGCTCCTCCGCAGTTGAGACTTAGTGAAAGTTTCTGAGAGAGAAGCGTTCTGCGAAGCAGTGAAGATTGGCACATCCCCTTCCGTCTGATCGGCCCCTTCGAAGAGGCCTGACGGGAAAATCTACTCGCTAGTCTCACGCATACTTATCGGGATCCAAGGGGACTAGCGAGCGATTTACATGTCCCCTCTTCCAAGAGGGGACAGCGAAAAAATTGAGCAGGGGAGATGTTCAAACTAAGCGTTCTGCGAAGCAGTGAAGATTGGCACATCCCCTTCCGTCTGATCGGCCCCTTCGAAGAGGCCTGACGGGAAAATCTACTCGCTAGTCTCACGCATACTTATCGGGAGCAAAAAGAGGATGTCTCAGCTAAGCGTTCTGCGAAGCAGTAAAAATCAGTTACCAAACTTATAGCGTAGCTGCAATTTGAACTCGGTCTGATTAGGACCGCTTACGGCTTGCAAACCACTACCTACAATCGGCTCATCTTGAAAGCGGCTTTGCGCCACACGCCCCCAAAACTCTAGCTTACGCGTGGGTTTCCAATTGAAAATCAGATAGACTCGATTGCCAGTGCGATAATAGGGAGGGATCGAGAAGAAGCCCAGGATATCATTTTCGTAGGCATAGATCCGAGAGTTGAAGTCGTCGGTATCGAAGATGGCATAACGTGCCGTGAGCTTGTACTTAAAACCGATCTTCCAACTGACATCTTGATAAAACAAAATGCCGCGCGACACATTGCCCTCTTGGCTGTAGCGGGAGACTTCGAGACGGGTACGGAGGTTGAGTTGGCGTTCGACGGTAGTCTGAAAATTGAGGCGAAACTGCTGCCGCTCTCCCCATACGAGGTAATCTAGTTGAGGACCTTCGCCGATATTGTCGGCATTGAGCTGTTTGTTGTCGATGCGGTAACGAGCGTAGATGAGCGTACCCCGCTTGGGTTTGAACTCCAATTGGCTCATAAACTCCCAGCCTCGAGAGGGATAACTAGCTCTAAATTTATTCCAGGGGAAGTAAAACTGATCGAAATAGGTATTGAGTGTCCACCGAGGATTAGGCGCGTAGCGGAGGCCGATATAGATACCGGATTCGTTCTGGATCGCAGTTGGGCGTTCGGCGAAGACGTACCCCTTATTGGAGTGAAAATCAATATCGTAGCGACGTGCCAAGATGGAGATATCAACCGTCGGAGCAATACTACCCATGATCCCCACGCTTGCGCCAGTACCACCAGATTGAGAACGCGCAAATTCACCGAAGAGATTGAAATTTTGCCAAACCCAATCAAAATCGAGCGCATTGATATAATTACGGTCTCCCCTAAAGTCAAACTGATTGTAGTCGTTGAGTGGACGCGAAAGTGGGCTGCTATACTGCTGATAATAATGGGTCGTACCTACGGTCAAGGTTGGGGTCTTATATTCGAGTCGTCCCCCATACATCTGCTCTTGCACAGCCTTACGATTGCTCAACTCAGAGGGCGTCCGATGCAAACCGCTTGTCTGCAATCCTCCAGCCAACAAAACCTCATCATCCAAAGTGTCGCGCTCACTGACGGAAGCATCAACAAACTGCCGAGAAGCAAAAGCGGTCATATAAAAATCTCCTAGGGCGTAGGTTGCTGCGGCTCCACGGAGATATTGATTTTCATTGACGGAGCGATAGGGTCGGATACCTTGATTGGGCATCTTGATACTGTTGATCACCTGTGCGCCTTTGCCAAAACCTAGTCCGCGCGAGAGCACCATCCCCTGCCCTACTTGCAAGGTATAATCGCCAATTACGAGACTTTTGAGACGCCCAAAGCCTGCCAAAGCAAAATGAGCCGATAGATAATCATACCCATATAAACGCGATTCTGGTCGCCAAGCAAATTCCTCACCGGGATCTTTTTCACCGACGATCCCAAAGCTGACGTTTTTGCCGTAGTTGATGCGAAGACGAGAATAATGCCTCATGGCCGAGCCCGCATATCGGCTACTCAACAAGGTATCTTGCCCGACAATCCGCCCTTCCTCATCAATGCGATCTCGAAAACTCGTATCAGGATCGGTATAGCCGCGTGCGGTCTCTAAGTTCCAGACTGCCCGTTGCATAAATTCACCTTTTAGGCCTCGGCGAATCTGTTGCAAAGAAGGGCCTTTGGGATGTTTGACAGAAGGGTTGATGTCTTTGGCCTGACTGTCGAGCACACTGACGTAGGGCAAAAATTGCCTGATGAAATTAGGCGTATAGCCGGGGATTGCTTGCAGCTCATAGATAGTTGTCAGTCTACCAAATTTGCGGATATGCTCGAGCAGACGATTAGCCTGAATCGCATTCATACCCGGTAGCTGCAGCAACTGATCATAAGTCGCTTGATTGAGATTGAGGGGCTGCAATAGTAGCGCCTCCAACTCATCGGTGAGATCGCTATAGTCTACTTGGGCTTCACTTTCAGTATTGAGGATGAGGTCTTCGATAGACTGGTCGATGGATTCGTCAACCGGGACGATCGGCAGGGTGTCATTTTGGCCCCAAACGGTTGAATGCGGTAGGAGGAACAGCAAAGCCAACAGGCAGAATACTAATGCGCTAGCTTGGGGGGGCTGTTTATCAACTGCTATTTGATTCATGCCGCTCATTGGCCAAAGGGATAAGACAGAGACATGAAGGGCGACAGACCTAATTGCTCATGTACGCCAAAGGCGAGATCGAGTTCCAGTCCTTTGTAGGCTAGCCCGATGCCAATATTATAGGTGAGCGGCTCCGTGCTGACACCCGTTCGGATGGCGAGTACAGGCAGAAGTTGATATTCGACGCCGCCTCGAAAAGAGGTAGCGTGATCAATGTCCTTTTGTACATCAGCCACTATGAGGACTTTATCGCTGGCGCGGAATGCTAATCCCGCTGTGAGTTGGGTAGGAATAAACTCACTACCATTTTGCCCCTCTAGTCTCGCTCGGTTGACGTTGTAAGCACTAACGCCTAAACTCACTTTATTATTGAGCTGGTATTGGATGCCAATGTCAGCAAATACGGCGCTCCGGCTGCCATAATCTGCTATGGTCAATTGCGCATAGTGGATAGTCGAACCGATCCTTACTTTATCAAAAAACTGGACGGCATAGGTCGCAGTGAGCTGATTTTCGCGATAGGCACTAAAACCAAAGCTACTCAAACTGAGTCCTACGGCTTGCGAACCTTTAAAAGGCAAGACAGCACCAGCACCTCCATACGTAAGTTCTAACAAAAAAAATCGTTGTTCGAAGAAAGCCCCTACTTGGGTCGCACTAATGCCAGCGATACCAGCCGGATTGTGATAGAGGCTCCAAAAGTTGCCACCCACGCCCACATAGGCCCTACCCAAGGATATAGCACGTGCTCCTGTGGCTGGCGCAGGATCGACCCCAGCGTTCACCGAAGGGGTAAAAAACAAAAAGAGTGAAAATAGTAATAGAAAGTGTTTCATCCTCAGGCTTTGAATGCGTCACAAAGTAAGCAAAAAATGCTTTGTTTTTGGTCTCGAGCTCGCTTGCTTTGAATAAGTTATCCCTAGACCTATGACCCTTACCAAAGATTTTCAGCAAACCTTGGATTATTTGTACCACCAGCTGCCTATGTTTCAACGGCAAGGAGCGAGTGCATTCAAAAAAGATCTTAACAATATCAAAGCCCTTTGCTGGGAGTTGGGCCTCCCTCAATGGCAGTTTCCGAGTATCCATGTCGCTGGTACTAACGGCAAGGGTTCGGTCACGGCCATGCTACACAGTATCCTCAAAGAAGCAGGGTTCAAGACGGGCCAATACACTTCTCCTCACCTCCTATCCTTTACCGAGCGCATCCAAGCCAAGGGAAAACCGATATCCGAAAAGGCGGTGGTTGACTTTGTCAATAAGCATAAGGAGATGATCGAACGGATTCAGCCAAGCTTTTTTGAATTGACCGTGGCGATGGGTTTCCAGCATTTTGCAGACCTAGAACTAGATATTGCGGTTGTGGAAACAGGCATGGGAGGACGCTTAGACTCGACCAATATCCTCAAACCAGAACTCTGTGTGATCACCAATATTGGCTATGATCATCAACAGTTTTTGGGAGATACGCTAGACAAAATCGCAGCAGAGAAGGCAGGGATCATCAAAAAATACACCCCTACCGTCATAGGAGAAAGCCTAGCTGAAACTCGTCCGGTATTTTTGGAAAAAGCGGGTGTTGAAGAGGCGCCCTTATTTTGGGCCGAAGAGTTGTATCAGATAGATCGTATAGATGGCGATTGGGATGGACAAAAATTTTCGGTGGTAGATCCTGATGGAGAGCAGACAACTTATACGCTCGGCTTAGCCGGACACTACCAAAAGCAAAACTTACGGACCGTATTATGTGCCATCGAAGTACTCAGAGAAGATGGCTGGGATATCCCTCCCAAAGCAGTGGCTCGTGGCTTGAAAAAAGTGGCCAAAAACAGTTTGCTCAGAGGACGCATGGAGCGACTTCAAACAGAGCCAAACGTTATCGCAGATACGGGCCATAACGAAGCTGGACTACAATATGTAATCGAACAGATTCAAAACTCGACTTACCAAAACCTCCACATCGTATGGGGGATGGTCAGTGACAAAGAGCATAATAAAATCTTGGCGATGCTGCCCAAGACTGCCCAATATTATTTTGCCAAGCCTAAGATCGATCGAGGCCTAGATGCCCTGACCCTACAACTCAAAGCCGAGGCCTTCGACCTCAAAGGACATATCCACGAATCAGTGCAAAACGCATATCAGGCAGCTTTGAACGCAGCAGGTCCAGAAGATTTGGTGTATATTGGTGGGAGTACTTTCGTGGTTGCGGAGGTATTAGAAGCCATCTAGATCTATGCAAGAAATCTTGAGCCGATTTGAGCAAATCACTCCCTTCTCGGCTGAAGCTAAGCAGTTTATTACGGATCGAATTCTTACTCGATTTTACCGTAAAGGAGAGCGTCCCCTCCAAGCTGGCCAAATATGCCAAGAAGTTTTATTTGTTAAGCAAGGCTTAATGAAAATGTACTTCCTCCATCAAGGGGAAGAAATGATTGGGGACTTCTTTTTAGAAGGGGACTTTGCCCAAGATATGCGCAGCAATATCACTCGACAGCCTTCTCGCTATACCATCGAGTGTTTAGAGGATTGTGAATTGCTCGTCATTCAAGATTCTGACCTAGCAGAAGCCTACGAACGCTTCCCCCTAACTTTTGAACGCCTGAGCAGAATGATCACTCAGATGAATTTTGTCATGATGGCAGACCGCATTTGGGCCAATTTGATTCACTCTCACGAGGAACGCTACCTCCAAATACAAAAGGAGAAACCTGCGCTCTTGCAGCGCATCCCTCAATATATGTTAGCCTCTTATCTTGGCATTACGCCAGTGGGATTGAGTAAGCTGCGTAAGCGGCTCGCCGAACGCTCCTAACTTTCCTCCGTATTAAAGTGCATGAAAACACCGATACGATCTTACCGCATTTGGTTTAGCCAAAGAAGTGGCAGCAGTCTGCTTTGCAAGGCCCTCGAACAAACGGGTATCGCCGGCAAGCCGGGAGAGTTGCTCGTGCTCATGGGGGAGAACGAAAAAAACCTCCAAGACAAATATCAAGTAGAGCACTACGAAGCCTTACGGAATAAGCTTTGGGAGTTAGGCACCAGCGACAACGGTATCTTTGGGGTCAAAGATCCCCTGCACCATGATCGCTATCAGCAAAAATTTCAGGAGTTGTGTAAACTCCGTGGCATTAGTCCGGGCGATGATCACGAAGCCATCTGGAGCGATATTTTCCCTCATTGTCAACACATATATCTCACCCGTCGCAACAAGATCCGTCAAGTGGTCTCTTGGTGGAAGGCCATCCAAGACCATGTTTGGCATCTCGAAGGCGGTGCACAACATCAAAATGAGCAAAGCTTTTATGATGAGAAATATGATGCGGATGCCCTAACGCATCTATTCAAAGAGAGCGTGCTGAAGGAATGTGCTACTCAGGCCTATTTTAGTAAGCATGGGATCGTCCCCTATACTGTGGTGTATGAGGACATGATTGCCGATTATGAGGGCACAATCAGAGGTATATTGGATTTTCTCCAACTGGCTATGGTCTAGCTTGAGAA
>JBCAWW010000239.1:0-7601 GCA_038534415.1 Bacteroidota bacterium
GAAACGGCTCTTCTGAACATCATCAATTTTTCCAATAAGCATAGGCCATGGTCAGTTGATAGAGATCGGTGAGCAATGGAGAAAGTGAAGCAAACATTTGTGTATTATTTACACATATATACGATAGGATGAGGCCAAGCGTTCGGCGAAGCCGCAAAAAAAATCTAAATTTCTTTATAAACCCCTAAGCCAAAAAGACTAAAATCGTAACGAACAGGGTCTTCTGGGCACATTTTTCTTAGGTTCTCCGTAAGTTCAATGGCTGCCTTCCAATCGTTTTGCTTACGGCTAAGTAAGCCTAATTTACGGCCTACGTTACCAGTATGCACATCAAGGGGCATGATCAAAAGCGCTGGATCAATGGATTGCCAAAGACCAAAATCCACCCCTCGTTTGTCAGCTCGAACCATCCACCGTAAAAACATATTGATCCGCTTTGCGGAGGAACCTTTGGCAGGATTTGCAAGGTGCTTGTGGGTGCGTTCGGGGAAGCCGGGCCAAGAAGTTAATCGTTCTCGAGCAGAGATAATCCCCTGCTTGATGTCCTGATCCCCGACTTTGATCCCTGCTTGAAAGATAGTTTCTAGACTATCACCTGCTTGATAAACCGCACGCAGAGATTCTAAGAGGGCAATACAATCAATCCCATTGAAGGTACGGTGGACAAAATTTTCAAGTCGGTGCCAGTCTTGCTTATCCGCCTGCAACAAAAAGGCATGCGGCTGCATATCCATTGCCTCGATGATGCGATTGGCACTGCGAATGATCAAATCGCGCCTTCCCCAAGCAATGAGAGCGGTCAAAAAACCCGCAATCTCAATATCTTCTCTTTGACTAAACAAATGAGGAATTTGCACGGGATCATCCTCCACAAAATCGGGACGATTATACTGTTCGTACTTTTGATCGAGTAGAGCTTTGAGTTCGCTAGGCTTCATGAACTAAGGTCAGTGTGGCGATGGGGGGATTGCTCCGCATGGATACGAATGGCATAGGTCGCTACCGCAATCCCAATAAATAAGGAAGAAAAAGCGCCAATGGTAGCTCGGTAATCCTCCAAAAAGAGTAAAAAGTCATACAAACCATGCAGCATGATGGCCACAAAAAGCCCTAACATTCGGTAAGCAAAGGATTGCATTGGCGTTTTAGCAAATTTGGCTTTACCGACAAAGAAGCCCATCATTACCCCAAACATTGCGTGTCCAGGCACAGCGGTCAACATACGTAATACCCCAATAGAAAACTCATTGCCAGAATTCCCTCCGACAACATACATGACGTTTTCTACGGCGGCAAAACCTAAAGAAACAGCCACTCCGTACATGATTCCATCATAGGGCTCATCAAACTCCGGATGCGGATAATTATAAATCCTCAGGACGAGATATTTCATCAACTCTTCCGTTAGGGCGACTACGAGGAAGGCATAGATGACTTTTTCGTAAAAGCTATTGGTATAAGCCGAACTTTGGGTGTACTCGCCCAGCATCTGCCCTATGAGTATTACAGGCACGGCGGTGAGGGTGCCCAAAATAAAAGTGATAATCAAATATTTGAGTGGCTCTCTTTCATATTTATCCATGAGATAGACATAGGTAAACAAGAAAGCTATAGGCGCGAGGGCCAAAGCCAGTAACTCAATGAGTTCGATATCAATTTGGGAAAGGTACTCCAGGGTTGCTAGTATTGGTTTGCATCAAATTAGACGGTACTAAGATAGTAAACGAAATACTCATCGTTTTTGACATAGCCAAGTTTTTCGTACAGAGATTGAGCTTTAAGATTATTTTCGCCAGTTTCTAGCTGTAAGCCTTTGGCCTTGGTGCTGATGGCCATTTCCTTAGCCCGTTCCATCAGGCCCTCTCCTACCCCCATACGACGGGCTTGTTCGGCCACAAAAAGATCGTTTAGGATCCAGAGGCGTTGCATAGACACAGAAGAAAAAGATGGGTATAACTGCACAAAACCTAATCCTGTGCCACTCAGGTCTTGAGCCCAATAGATCTGAGACTCCCCTTTTTGTAATCTATCTCTAAGATAATTTGCCGCAGCTTCAAGATCAGAGGCTTGTTCGTAAAAGACCCGATAAGCATCAAAAAGACGAGCAATGTGGGGAATATCCTGAATCTCAGCGGCTTTAATGGAAAATTGCATGGTCAGAACGGGAAATTGTATTTTTGAAAGATATGGAAGCAAATGTAGTTAAGATTCCCGAAGAAAAAGAGATCGCTCAGGCGGCAGCATTTCTGGCCGATAAAGTCATGCATACCCCATGCATCGCTTGGCAAACTGATAAAAAACAAGAATTATTAGGTCAAGAAACGGAAGTATGGGTCAAACTAGAGCTTTTTCAGCCTGGAGGGAGTTTCAAACCAAGGGGCGCTCTGATGAATATGCAGCAAATGGACACGGCCGCACTGAATAAAGGAGTAACCGCTGTTAGCGCCGGTAATCACGCCATTGCAGTAGCGGTCGCGGCTAGATCTATGGGCACGCACGCCAAAGTGGTAATGCCCAAAAATGCCAATGCCTATCGTGTAAACAGCTGTCAAAAACTGGGAGCTGAAGTAGTCTTAGTAGATAATGTAAAGGCGGCTTTCGATATGGTAGAACACATTCGAGATACTGAAGGCAGAACCTTTATCCATCCTTTTGAGGGAAAACAAACCATATTGGGGACTGCTACAGTGGGTTATGAATTTGCGCAACAAGCCCCTGCCCTAGATGCTGTGATATTGCCGATTGGTGGTGGGGGTTTAGCCGCAGGTATGGCGGCGGCTTTTCATCGTCTACAGCCTGACTGTGAACTATTTGGGGTAGAGCCCTTTGGCGCTGACAGTATGTTTAGGAGCTTAGCGGCAGGCTCTCCTCAGAGTATCGAAAAAGTGGCCACCATTGCAGACAGTTTAGGGGCTCCATTTGCCCTTCCTTATACCTTTGGGCTATGTCAGCAATTGTTAGCTGAGGTGGTGCGAGTTGAGGATGCTCAGCTTCGCAGAACGATGGAACTCATGTTTACAGATATGAAGCTAGCAGCAGAACCAGCCTGTGCGGCTAGCTTGAGTGCATTGTTAGGTCCTCTCCGAGAACGCTTAGTCGGTAAAAAAGTGGGAGTGATCGCTTGTGGCTCCAATATTGATCTAGCGAGCTTTCAGGCTTATCTAAGGTCGTGACAAAGAAATCCCCGGGCTACTACCTCCGGGGACCAAATTAAAAAGGACTACTACTACTCGCGAGCTGCGGGGAAGGAGTCGAACCTCCTCAAGCTATGCTTGAACCTGTCTACTCCGCAGTATGGAATTCTATTTAACTAACGAATTCATATATACATACGCCACTTACTAGCAAAAGGTTTAACAGAAAGTGAAAAAAACTGAAAAAATATTAGCGAGCAGGTAAAAAAGAAATCCCCAGACTGCTGCATCTGGGGACCGATTAAAAAGGACTACTACTACTCGCGAGCTGTAGGGGAAGGATTCGAACCTTCAAAAGGTGGTTAGGCCCCCCCCGATAAAAACGGGGGGGCTTTATCCCTAACCCTCGCCCCCGAGACAAAGGGGTATGGCTACCAATTTCATCACCCTACAGTATTTTTAAAGAGCTAAGCCGATCTATATATCTCGTTTGATCAACTTACATTACAAACATAGAGACCTTTTGAAACATTTGCAAATTTTTGCACAAATTTTTTAAAATTTTGTTTCAATGTTATCTAATCATAACCAAATCCTAAATAAATATACCAATTTGGCTATAATTGGTCCTCTGGTGGTTTAGTCTCTTCTGGGTGGGATGCCTGGATATTGTGGATTTGGGAGAGTAACTCATCCACCTTGGCATGGAGACTACGGACATCTGATTCAAGTTGGTCGTTATTATCACGAACCATTTCTTCTACAAAGATAGCATTGACAATAGACAAGCCAAACAATCCACCGGTCCCAACGATCAAAATAAAGTACAATTTGATAAGAAATGATTCGAAAGTATCAAGTCTGGCAAAGCGAATGATCCTTTCGGGCACTTCATACCAGCCTTCGATCGTAAAAACTTTGAAAATGCTATAGAAACTCGCGATGGGATTGCCAAAAAGATCTGGTGCAATATCCTTAAAGAGACGACAACTAATCAGAGAAACGATAAAGCCAAACACCATAAAAGCAACGATCACGAAGATTGAAGCCTTGAACGCACGCCTAATCCCAGCTACTAGCTCATCGAGATTAGGTATAAAGCGGAAAAACTTGACAAAACGAGCCACTCGGATCACTCGAAAGACAAAGACAAAGGCAAGCCTATCGTCTGGAACATCTGAATAAAACAGTAAAAAGATAGAGGGAATGCTAAAAAGCACGATCACAAAATCGAAACGGTTCCAGGCTTGCCCAATATATTCTTGCCATCCTTGGATTCTAATTTTCAAGATCGCCTCCACCAAGAAATACAAAAGGAAGAAAGTATCGATCAACTCCAGCTCAAAGACATAAGGTGCTGCTTCCTCAAAAGAAAGAATAAACAGTAGGACCGCGTTGAGGAGAATCACCACCGCTACGGGCTGGTCATTGGTAAAGAATCGGATGAGAGAATTTCTCATTGCTTTTCTGTTGTGCTTTCTGGTTCAGGAACAGGATCATAGCCATGCCCTCCCCATGGGTGGCAGCTACTAATCCGTTTGATCGCCAACCAACCACCTCGAAAAGGACCGTGCTTTTGGATCGCCTCTACCGCATAATTAGAGCAAGTAGGGGTATACCGACAACTAGCTGGTGTTAAGGGCGAGATACCATATTGATATATCCTGACGAGCAGTAAGAATAAAGCACTCAAAGGCTTGACGATGAGAAACTGAAAAATTTGCATGCCTTTGATACGGTTACGCGAGGGGTAAGTTTGAAAAGCAAATTTATGAGAATTTTGCGATAAAATGCCAAAAGGCAGACCAAGAATGTCTTGATCTGCCTTTTTGGCTTACTTATGCATAAAAGCGAGAGAAGCGTTCCGCGCAGCGGTAATCCTCCTCTCCACTTTGCAATCTACTGTCTTGTGGCCTTGATCGTAAACGAATCATAGCCCATACTAATTTCTCCGTCCATCATATCACCGGTAAACATCCCTTCGAGATTTAGCGAATATCCTTGATAAGATAGATTGGCGGTCAGCTTTTTATCAACAAGCTTTACCTCTTCTAAAGCCAAGGTGCCTTCTTCGGTCCGAAGTTCGCCGGTATAATCATCTCCTGATTTGCTGATCACCATCACGCCTGTCAAATCACCAACCGGCGTATTGGATACGGTAAAGTCCCAATTACCAGCCGCAGACCAGGCCGCAGTTTTGGTGCCTTTACAAGCGGTGCCCACTAGGAGCAACATCATGCACATCAAAAGGAGTCGTTGAGTAGTTTTCATAATATGGAGATATTGAAATGAAGATTGTGAATACTAGCCTAAGGATTTGAAGCAAATTTGAACTGCATCCAATCTAAGGCATAGAGTGGATTTTCACCAGCATCTCCTTCAAAGGATTTAAATACCAGGTATAAATCATGAACGCCATCGGCATCGACCTTAAAATCCGTCGGATTGGCTTCCATACTCATACTCAACTTTGCTTCGACATCCAGCTTAGCCAAAAGCTCACCCTCTAGGCCGTCCAATCGAAACTCTAGCACTCCCCCATCCATGATAGGCTTAAAGGCTAGGGCCAGAACGCTAATTTCCTCGACATTGGTAAAGTCAAATTGATCAAAAACGATATGGTTGCCGGGGGCACCAATCACAATGGTAAAGGCTTCCTCAATCCCTGGAGCCATGTCTGGCGTAACATCAAAGCTTTGCACTTTAGCACTCTTTTGATCATAGCTTTCGATTTGGACCAGAGGATTGCGTAAGCTCAATACTTCTCTAGCCGTCAGGCTGCTTGCCCCACGAGCGCCTTTATCATCATAGCTGGCGGTCATCACATAAGTACCTTCGGTGCCTTTGCCGATGTGTTCCGTGAAACGGAAAGGCCCCTTCACAGGTAAACGGCCAATGTCGGCGCCAGCTTCGTCAAGCGAAAGGATATAACGCACCATTTTTTCGGCTTCTCCCTCAGATAGTTGTGGGTGAGCAGACATCATCGCATCTCCCCAAGCGCCATTACCTCCGTTGATAATTTTGCCTGCCAGTTTACTCACAACGGGATCGTTCATTTCATACTTCGCGGCGATGGCTTCATAAGCAGGTCCCACAGATTTTTGGGCCAATTGGTGGCAGGCGCGGCAGTCCGAATTGGCGATTAGTTGTTGTCCAACGAAGAAAGCAGAGGCTTCGGCCATGGCTTCATGTCCTTGAGCAATATTGGTCATATCAAAACCTCGTTCGAGATAATCAATCGTTACGGCTACCGCTTGCGGGTCAATGCCTGACCCTAAGCGCCCATCTTCGGCATCCTCTACCATGACTTCGTAGCTGATCGTTTGATTGTCACTATAAAAGGTCTGGTTGCCAGACATTTTCCAAGAAAGCTGAGGTCTTTCATTCCCGGCAAAGATTTGCACCTCTCTCTGGTCCGATTTCCCTTCAGGATCGCTTACGGTCAGTTGGACCGTATAGGTACCAGCCTTATCAAAAGTAAAGGTCGGCTTGATCTCCGTCGAACTTTGATCGCCCATAGTCCACGCATAAGACAGCGTATCCCCATCATAATCTTTGGAGGCACTGGCGTCAAACTGAACGCTCAAAGGGGTCGCACCCACTTTTTTATCAGACGCAATTTGAGCAACTGGCTTACGATTGCCGGCGATATACTCAAGGTGGACAAGACGTGCATCTTCATTTTCGGCAAACCAGTTAGAGCCATATTCGAGCAAATACATATCGCCATCTGGTCCCATCACGATATCTACAATATTGTTGAAACTCATGCTCGGCAAGAAACGCTCCATACGCACTAGATCCCCTTTATCATCCATGGTGACCGCCATAATCCAGCCTCTCATCCAATCATAGGCAAAAAACTTAGCGTCATAGTATTCAGGAAACTTCTTGTCGGTATCGGGAAAATCAGCATGATAAAAGATCGGTCCTGCCATCGCATTTCGACTGCCTTCTCCTAAATCAGGAAACTCGGCAGACTGTGCATATGGATACCAAATAAATGCAGATTGAGCGGGCGGCAATTCCTTTGCACCGGTATTATTGGGAGAGTTGTTGATCGGCTTGAGGGGATCAAAGGCCGCAAGACTTACGGAGTCTTTATAGTCATACTCTTTATAAGGTTTATTGTCGCCGATGAAATAGGGCCAGCCAAAGTTACCAGCGGCACGAGCTTGGTTGACCTCATCATGTCCGGCCGGGCCGAACGCTTCGTCTGGATCGCCAGCATCTGGCCCGACATCTCCCCAGTACACATAACCCGTATGCTTATCGATCGAAATCCGATATGGGTTTCGACAGCCCATCACATAGATTTCGGGCCGTCCTTCTGCGGGATCATCAAACAGATTACCATCGGGGATGGTGTAAGTACCATCAGCCTCAGGATGAATACGTAGGATTTTCCCTCTCAGGTCTTGAGTATTTGCTGAGGATTTTTGGGCATCCCAAGGCGAACGTTTTGGC
>JBCAWW010000240.1:0-7595 GCA_038534415.1 Bacteroidota bacterium
CGGTACTATTAATTAGGTATTGAGTCCAGACTCCCTAGACCAAAAGGTCCACTAGATAGATCAAGCCACTACCGCCTAACATTAGCATGCAACTAATGCCAAAGGAATAGAGAATGGATAAGTTCAAATTAGCTTCTGTCTCCTCAGACATACTCAAAACCCATGCTAGGCCGCGAAAAAAGAGTCGATAGAGAACGGTCAAAATTACAAAGACGACATAGCTGAGGAGCAGAAATATGGCCAAAGCAATGGCTAAAAAAATTGCGCCAAACGCAAACCAAAAAATCACGGCGACCAATATCCCAATGATGCTTTCTCCCAAATTATGGGCATCCATTCTAATAAAACTTCCTACCGGCTTGAAAAACCATTCGAAGTCATATTTTCGGAGCTTAGGGAAATTGTCAATTAGTTCTTTGCCGCTGTATAAGCCCCAAGTCAAAAAACCAAATAGGCAAAGACTCATCAGACTAAGCGAAATATAAAGATTAGTGCTCGGAGAACGTACCTGTTCTACATCCGACAAATCCACTGCTAGATAGATAAATCCTATCAACAGCAGAGAAATCAAGAATACCGATTTTACCTTAAAATAACTTGCCTCTTTTTGCACCCTTGGTACTACGCTCAGGCCATACGGCGGTTATGGTTTTCTTCAATCTTCTCGATATCACCGTCGCGGAGACGGATCACTTTTTCGGCATATTGGGCGATGTCTTCTTCGTGCGTTACGAGGATGATGGTATTGCCCTTGGCGTGTAGTTCGCCAAATAAGGCCATGATTTCATAAGAGGTTTTGGTATCGAGATTACCCGTCGGCTCATCCGCGAGAATGATAGAAGGATCATTGACGAGTGCGCGCGCTACGGCAACCCTTTGGCGCTGACCACCCGAAAGCTCATTGGGCTTGTGATCGATACGATCGCCTAGGCCTACATTGGTGAGGACCTCTGCTGCTTTTTTCTGGCGCTGTCCTTTGCCGAGGCCTGCATAAACAAGCGGCAAAGCCACATTATCGAGGGCCGTCGAACGATTGAGGAGGTTAAAGGTCTGGAAGACAAAGCCAATCTCTTTGTTGCGCACATGCGCCAAATCCGCATCGCTCATCCCACTCACATTGGTGCCATTGAGAAAGTAGTCCCCTGCGCTAGGCGTATCCAAGCAGCCCAAGACATTCATCAAGGTGGACTTACCGCTACCAGAAGGCCCCATGATCGCTACATATTGATTGGGAAAAATATCGAGAGAGACGTCCCGCAAAGCGTTGATCTCCGTGCTTCCCATCTGATACGTCTTGCGGATGTGCGAAAGGCTGATGATTGGTTCCATGTTGTAAGATAGGCTTTGTTGTGGATTCAAAGGTTGCTTTTCGTCTGCATAATACAGATTCCCTACAAAGTTGCAGATTTTTTCGACAAATGATCTCCCAAAATCTTGCTCAATGCTGCTAATCCATCCGTCAAACAGGCCGGACCGGGTTGTAAAATGATGGCAGGGTCCATTTCGATGACTTGGCGTTCGCGGATAGCGGGCACCTCCTCAAAGCCTTTTCGTTGCAAAACGCTCTCCTTGTCGAGGGCTTTGCCACACCAACAACCGATAAATATTTCTGGCGCGCGGGCTTGCACTTCCTCCACGCTAACGTAGCGTTCGCGGGACGCTAAACCGGCTGCTCTGTCGGCAAATATATTTTCACCGCCTGCGATCTCGATCAACTCTCCCACCCATTCGATGGCGCTGATCATAGGGTCGTCCCACTCTTCAAAGTAGACTTTGGGTCGCTGCTTTATTTGCTCCGCGATCGCTATCGGCTGCGCAGAACGCATCCCCTCGATCCTCCGTTTGCATTGATCGAGCCAAGTCTGGGCCTGCTTTTCGGCCCCGATCATCCGGCCGAGCATCAATAAGTTGTCCATGATCTGCTGCACAGAACGCTGATTTGTGACCAATACAGGTAGATTCTCGCTGATCAATTCGCGAGCGAGTTCGGCTTGCACATCCGAAAAGCCCACGATCAGATCGGGTTTGAGGGCTTTGATCTTTTTGACATGCCCGCCGATAAAGGCCGAAACCACTGGCTTTTCCGCTTTGGCGCGAGGGGGGCGTTCGGTGTAGGCGCTGATACCCACCAGTTTATCCTCCTGCCCGAGCAGATAGAGCCATTCGGTAGTTTCTTCGGTCAGAGCGACGATGCGTTGTGGCATAAAGAGATTAAGCTATGAATCGTTCCAAAAATACGTATTTTATACGCCCAAGACTGTTTGTTGCGTTTTGTAAGGGCGTGAATTAGATTTGTAGTACGCACTTTTTGACGCAAACCCTGTCAAACCCCAGACTGCACTACATGCGAAAGTCGTTCCGGTCGTACATAACGAGTCCGATACTCTACACCTTTATTTGTCTATTCGGCCTTGTTGCTTGTGAAGAGAAATACTCTCAGGAGCCACCCTTTGCGCAAGTGCAAGACACCATCTTTTTGGATTTAGAAAACTGGTTTTACTTCAATCCCAATCCTATCGTCGAAAAGGAAATTGCCTTTTTTCCTTTTGCTTACCGCATCTTTGACGCGCGTTTTGAAGGATTTTTGGTCAATCAGGAACAAGCGATTTATACCGTAGACAGGGAGAAGAACCTGGGCGCCAAGCAAATGTTTTTGGACATTTTGAGCCAACCGGGGGACACCATTTCTCATTTCGAGCGTTTTCAATACTCACTCTTGATCGAGCGCGAACCCGATCAAGATGAAGAGCTATTTTATATCCTGCGGCGTTCTCGTTTAGGGATCGAGCGTTTTCGCGAACGAGCCATTTGGTTGGTCTCACCTAATAGAGGGATCGTGGGCGCAGCCAATTTTGATATTGGTACTTCAGACGGGCAAGTGGAGATGGATATCATCGGGCGTTCGGAGCCTTTTCGCAATCCTGAGCTGATCAAAACGCTCAAATATTATGACTATGACGCCACTTGGTTGGTTGATCCTGACCGGAGGGTGATTTATGAGTTTGACAAGTTCAAAGGCTTGCTCACGAGCCGTGATTATCAAAAGCGCGAAGACCTCTATCAATATTCTTTCAATCCAAAGACGACCAAGCATCTGGTCAATTTTCAGCTCAAGCAAGACAATCAAAGTCGGACGATCTTACTAGAAGCTGGCGATAGCTGTTTTTATTTTACGGAGTCGCTCAAACTCCAGCGCTCAGGGCTTTGTACCCAATGACGGCCACAAAGCCGGACTAGCCTTATCGTTCCACAAAGTGGCCTCCAAAAGCTGCAGCTGCTCTGAGATATTGCTCTGCTCAAAAAGGAGATCCTTTTGCCTTAATTCCTGTAATCGAGCGATTTGCAAAAGCAATTCCCCCTTGGCTGGCTGGCTTTTTTGACGCTGCCCCAGCTCCTGTAGCCGCTCCAAAAACATTACCAGCTGGCGATCCAGAGATTGATCGAGACCGAGTCGCTGGCTCGTAAAAGCTCGAATTTGATTCGCGACCGCTTGCAACCAATCCAGCTGCGCTGAAGACAAATCTGTCATCGAAAGACTCAGCAAAAATCGCTGCCAAACTTGCAGTTGCTTTACCCAATATTGGAGGTTTGCACTACTAGGTAAGCGCTCGCTCTGCAAAATCTCCTCTGTGAAGCTTTGCCAATCAGCCTCTAACTCGGCCCAAGAATAAAGGCTCACTGTTTCGGCTTCCCATTGCTCCCAAAAGCTTTGGATAATACTTGACAAGCGAAGATTGTCAGCTTCGGATTTGAGAATCTTTTGGGAAAGCAAACGATGGATGCGATCGGGATCGTCTTGCACCCAAGGCAGGGCAGCCTCCCAACTCAAACCTAGACTATGGTTGCGTTTTTTGTAAACCTGATCCAGGAGGCGGCGTTCTGCGTGCAGTAAATACAACATCTGACTACGATCGCTCATGAGCGGAAGTTAGGCAAAATTCCCCTTTTCAAGGAGGATTTTATGCTGCTGTAAGTTTTGCGCCAAGCTAAGATCGGAATAATCCACCCGATAAACTATTTTACCCACCGAACTATGCCTCACATTCATCATGAACATATCTAATTTCGTTAGGTTCCTTGCCTTAGGGATTATCTGTGGCTGTGCATTTCCCTTTTTGGCCGCTTCCCTCGACCTCTTTATGGCTGGGCAGCCCTTCTCTTTTGCCAATTGGTGGGAGATCCAACAGCAGCAACCTTTGCATTGGATCATTGATACTGCGCCGATATTTTTGGGTTTGCTCGCCAGTATAGTGGGCCTCAAACAAGATAAACTGCAAAAAACCAATGAATCTCTGGAAGAGAAAGTGGAAATCAGAACGCAGGATCTGCTCGAAGCCAAAGAAATAGCTGAAGAAGCCTCTCGGGCAAAAGCGGATTTTCTATCGACCATGAGTCATGAAATCCGTACGCCGCTCAATGCCGTGATCGGTATGACGGGCCTTCTGATGGACACCCGGCTCGATCGCGAGCAAGCCGAATTTGCCCAAACCATCCGTATGGGAGGCGAAACCTTGCTCACGCTGATCAATGATATATTGGATTTTTCCAAGATAGAGGCCAACAAATTAGAACTAGAATATCAAGGTTTTTCCCTCGTCGAAGCCATTGAAGATGTGCTGGACCTATTGTCCTCCAAAGCCAACACCAAGCATCTTGAGCTCCTTTATATGCTAGACGAGCGTGCGCCCAAGGCCATCAAAGGAGACATCACTCGGCTGCGGCAGATTTTGGTCAATCTCGTCGGCAACGCCATTAAGTTTACCGAAAAGGGCGAGATCCTGATATTGGTGGAGCAAAAAGAAATCGCTGGTAAGCCCATGTTGGAGTTTGCGGTCAAAGATACTGGGATTGGTATCCCCAAAGATCGCCTCAACCGCTTGTTCAAATCCTTTTCTCAAGTCGATGCCTCCACTACACGCAAGTATGGCGGTACTGGGCTGGGATTAGCCATCAGTAAAAAGCTCACCGAACTGATGGGAGGTCAGATTTGGGTTGAAAGTGAAGAAGGCAAGGGTACTACCTTTTACTTTACGATCCCCTCTGAGGCCAGCGAAGAAATCAAGATTTGGAAGCCAGACAAGGCTTCCCTCGCAAACAAAAAGATCCTCTTGGTCGATGACAATCATACCAATCTGCGCATCCTCAGTCTACAGTGCCAGAAATGGGGCATAGAAACGATCTCATTTTCCCAGCCCGAGTTGGTCGTCGATCATCTCTTAGCGGGCAATCAGTACGATCTCATCATCTCGGATATGCATATGCCCTTGATGGACGGGGCGGACCTTTGTCGAGCACTACGTAAACATTTTAGTGCAAAGCAGTTGCCCGTGATATTGTTGAGTTCGATTGGGGCTAGTTTGGGCAAGGAAGATCGAGCCCTTTTTGAGGTCTGTCTCAATAAGCCCGCTCGCAGCCAGCAGATATTTTATGCTTTGTGCCACGTATTTGAGCCCTCAGTCTTAAAGGAGACGGCCTCGCCGAACGCAGCCACCCAGCAAGTAGCATTCAATCCGGAGGCTCGCATCTTAGTCGCGGAGGACAATATGGTCAACCAAAAGGTAGCAGCCCGCATGCTCGACAAGCTAGGCCTCAGCTATCAACTCGCAGCCAATGGGCAAGAAGCTTTAGAGGCAGTACTGAGTATGGACTTTGATGTCATCCTTATGGATGTGCAAATGCCGGTAATGGACGGCTATATCGCCACCCAAGAAATCAGAAAAATTCAAGATAAACTAAATAGTGTCCCTATCATCGTAGCGGCCACCGCCAATGCGATGCCAGAAGATGAAAAACGATGTTTAGACGCCGGCATGGATGATTTTATCGCCAAGCCGATACGACTTAAATCTTTGCAAGAGTTGCTGGCTAAGTATTTGAGCTTGGAGACGAGTGTGGCCCAGGGGTGATTTTTCTCTTCTAGGCAACTGCTGCCCTCAGTCAAAATGATGATTGCTTCATCGAGCAGAAGGAATTAAATCATCAGTTCTTACTGTCGATAAGTAATACGAGCGAGCTTTTGCGAGGCAAAGACCTCTTCTGCTGAGGCTTGCATTTGCTGGGCACTCACCGACTCGATGTCTTCTAGATAGTCCGCAAAAGTGATGATGCGATCAAAATCTAAAATATCCTGCGCCATACTCAGCATCTGAGTAAGCAGGTTTTCATAGCCGAGAATCATTTGACCAGAGAGTTGTTTTTTGGCTTGATTCAGGCGTAGGGTACCCAGCGGTTTTTCTGCTAGTTCTTTGAGTTCTTTTTGCACCATACGGTGGATACGCTCCAAGTTTTTGGGCTCACAGGCGTAATAGACTCCCCAAATGCCACTATCGCAAAAGGGAGAATAAAAAGTACTGATGTTATAAGTCAGACCATGTTTCTCTCGGATATTGAGATTGAGGCGCGAGTTCATTGCGGGACCACCGAGCAGATTGTTGAGCAGCAAGAAAGGCGTATATTGACCTTGGCGCAGTGGATAAGCTCTACCGCCGAGGATCTCGTGCGCTTGTCCATTGGTGATTTCGACCTGTTTGCTGAGGATTTTTTGGCCGTTCGGCCGAACGCGTTCCAACGAGCCCGTGGGCAATTCGAGCGGCTGTAAATATTTATCGATGATCTTTTGGACTGCTTTTTCGCTCACATTACCGACGATGGCATAAACGACATTGCCCTGCGTGAACGAACTGCGGATATGGCGTAGCAGATCATCTTGTTTGAACTGTCGGATGGATTCTTTCGTTCCGAGAATCGGTCTCCCTAAATGATGTTCGGGAAATATCATCTCGTCAAAATCCTCAAAAATCGCCTCATCCGGACTCTCACGGTACATATCGATCTCTTCCGAAATCACCTGCTGCTCTTTGGCCAGCTCATTGACCGGGAAGGTAGAGTGAAAAGTAATGTCAGTTAGGAGTTCCGTAGCACGGTCCAGATACTCTGAAGCCAGTGAAGCGTAGAAGCAGGTTTTTTCCTTAGTGGTATAGGCATTTACATCTCCTCCAACTGATTCCAAATAATTGAGGATGTGAAACGTTTTTCTCTTGTGGGTGCCTTTAAAGATCATGTGTTCGATAAAATGCGCCATGCCCATTTCATCGCCATCATCATCACGGCTGCCAGCATTGATTACGTAGCCACAGTGTACGGTGCGGGTATATGGAATCGGTTTGAAGACCACCCGCAATCCGTTCTTTAGTTCATAAACCTTCGGTTCGACGGTTTGCATAGGCTGCAAAATAAGGGCTTATCTCTCAATAAATCATCACATTTTTTATCTTTAGCGTTTGCGAGCTTCGCAACGGCAATAATAATGACGCATCAAGGAAAACTCATGAATATGAAATACTTACTATCAACTTTAATTTTGGGCTTGGCAATCATGTTTAGCGCCTGTGAACCAGAATGTGATCCTTCCAAAGACGAGTTTGTAGGAGACGAGCTTTTTACGGTCGAATACAAGACTACTGACGGGCAAAATTACCTCAATAGTATCTACAATCTCTCTGAAGTGGTGGTCTTTTTGGACACTACCGGCGGCACCGACCCCAACCCTAAATACGAGTTGATCGAACCCGGCTATGAAGATGGCAAGTTTGGTC
>JBCAWW010000241.1:0-7595 GCA_038534415.1 Bacteroidota bacterium
AATTGAAATGGCACGCATCGATAACTATCGTTTGCTCGTTATTACAATTCTACTTTGCGCATTCCATTTATGATCGCCAAAAAAGGGGTTATAGCGCTCAATGATGGGCTCAAGATTATCTAAATCTAAGCGACAATCGTCTCGATTTTGAGCGGATAAGAGGCTCAAACAAAATATAGAAAAGCAAATCAGACCTGCGCGAATCATAGCCTTAAAGATACGGAAGATATTTGAAGGACCAGCGTGTAGAGCGGTGGATCGGGTGATTAGAAATATCGAATGTAGGACTTAGAATGTCGAATAAAAGGAGAGGAGAGGGGCTAAGTTTTGGGTACTGCTTCGCAGAACGCTTTGCCATATACCATGCAGGGCTTGCTAGGCTCAATTTTGAGCATCAAGGATCGAGAGGGAATCGTTCCGCGCAGCGGTAAACCTAAGAAAAGCTCTTGATTATCTCCGTAAGCTCCAAACTCAGTCGCTCGAGACCCGGGAGGTTGTTGTCGTAGATGATGGAGGGAAACTGATGGAAGTCGGGAGGGATATCGCGTGCATGCTGGCTGAGAACGATGATGTTTTTGCCCAAAGTATGTGCGATGCCCGTTTTGTAAAAGACGTCTGGGTGCTTGTAGGTCAGGTCTGCAATGATGAGATCGACTTCATTCATGCGGGTCCAGCTATTTTCGATGACATTTTGCTGGAAAAGCGGGCTTGCTTGAGTGGTATCATAGCCCATAGAACCCAGTACCTTGTTGAGGTGCTGCCAAAGCGGCTGAGACCAATATGCTTCGAGTGGCATAATGATCAGACTGGTCATCGGCTGGAGGTGAAAATCTCGATTTTTGAAGCTAGGATTGACGAGCAAGTGCTTTTTAGAAACCTCTTGCTTTCGTTGAGCGCTTGTTTTGCCTTCCTGTTTGCGATAAGGTTTGAGCTTGAGCTGGGTCCAGATCAACTGTTTGACGAGCGTATGCATTTCGTGATTGGACCACATCATGCTTAGGCTGCCATATGCTTCATGTCCCGGAGTATGAAACTGAAACATGAGGCTAAAAGTCTGGCCGGTGCGCGCTTGGTTCATCCCAAAGAGCAAGAAGCTGACCTCATGCGTATGTTGAGAAAAAACGGTGCGTAATTGCCGCAGAGAAAGCGCCGGATAGGTACGACCTTGGGTAGTCGATAAGAAGGCCGTTGGCGTAGCTCTTTGCAAATATTTGGTAGAAACGGCCGAAAGCAGGTGAATGACCTTATCAAGCTTGAATTGAGCGTCGTCGAAACGAAACATCTCATGCACCATGGTCGCCCCTGGCGCGGTATAAGCAACCGTGTTTTCGAGGATATGCCTTATCATCGCCTGAATCTCCTTGGCGCGATTGGAGGTAATCTCAATCTCGGCTTGGTTGCGTCTCGATTTGGGATCTAGGTCTAGTGCAATGTCTACCAGTTCGCCTTTTTTGGTGGCTGCATCCATATATAGGCGCAGCACTTTGGCGCGGCGTTTTTCGAAGAAACGCTGTAAACCTTGAATACCTATATCGGTAAATGGCTCCCCATCGGTGGTGATAAGGCGAATGTTGAAAGGAGCATTGTTGAGGAAAGTCTGGGAGATCTGTTCGAGTAGGTGGATCAGAATATTGACAGACATGCCTTTTTCAAACTCAAAGCGGTCTCTGATGCTTGAAAGGGTTGAGGCAGTTTCCTCTATTTCGTTGGGCTCGCTGATCGGAATGTTGCGCACATTGCGATTGCTGCGGCGACTGGGTTTCGGTTTTGCTTTGCTTCTTTTTTGAGCCTGGGCCCGTGCTTGAGCCTCTGCTTCGGCCTCAAGTTTGGCTTTGCGAACTTCAGCTTGCTCGCGGGCTTCGGCGGCTATCCTGGCCTCTTCTCCTTTAATGTCGGTGAGTAAGGAGAGCAAATTGCTGATTTCGAAGCGTTTAAACTCTTCCTCAAAGCTAAGCTCCTGCCAATTGCCATTGAGCATCTGCTCGATGGTCTTGCTTTGAAAGCTGCTGTTGGTGGAGATGACAAACTGCCCGTCGGCCTTGGCGTTTTTTTCGGAGAAGCGAAAATTGACCCTTACACTTCTTCCTTCCTGATCGGTGCAGGAGGTCGAGATGCTCTGTACATTTTCTTTATTTCCCAGATACACTTCTTCCAGCTCCCCATAATCCAAACCATAATAGCGTTGGTTGTCATGGGTAGTCAGATAAGCCGAAAAATCAGAATCCTCAGGAAAAATAGCGGAAACTTGCCGGAGTCGATCCAGCAAGTCTCCGATATTGTCAAAGGAAACCCGGCCATAGCGCGTTGCGGGCGTTGATGACATATATTACAAATGGCGTTCGGCGTGATAGCTCGAACGGACCAATGGGCCACTTTCTACATAATCAAATCCCATCTCAAGCCCAACGGCTTTATAATGGGCAAATAAATCAGGATGCACAAACTCGTGAACGGGTAGGTGCATTTTGGTTGGTTGCAAATATTGTCCGATAGTCAGTACGTCACAATCATGGCGATGTAGATCCTCCATGAGTTCGTATACTTCTTCGACGGTTTCTCCCAGTCCGACCATAAATCCAGACTTAGTACGACATCCTAGGGCGCTCGTTCTTTTGATTTGTTCGAGGCTGCGGTCGTATCTGGCCTGTGGCCGAACGCGGCGGTAGAGTCTTTTGACGGTCTCCATGTTGTGAGAGATTACCTCTGGCTTAGTCTCACAAAACATTTCTAGCACCTCCCAGCGCGCTTTGACATCTGGGATTAGGGTTTCCATCGTCACGTCCGGCGCATGTTTGCGGGTCTGGCGTACGGTTTCGGCCCAAATATTCATGCCGCTATCTTTTTGCTCGTCACGATTGACCGAGGTCAAAACAGCGTGCTTGACTCCCATACGTTTGATCGCTTGTGCGACGCGATAGGGTTCCATATCGTCCATAGCGTCTGGTCGTCCAGTGGCTACGGCACAAAAGGAGCATGATCGGGTACAAGTATTACCCAGAATCATAAAGGTGGCTGTACCAGCGCCCCAGCATTCCCCCATATTGGGACAGCGGGCACTTTCGCATACAGTATGCAGTTTATGGGTATCGATGATTTCCCGCACTTCCGTAAAGTTCTTGCCATAAGGCAATTTTACCCTAAGCCACTTAGGCCGGGGACCATTACCCGGAAGGTTTTGTGCAGTCAATTCAGCGGTGGTGATAGTACTCATATATCTTATTTACCAGGCTCGCCCGAAAAGTAGTCCCAAAGATACGGCAAAAAATGTCTGTCGGTTCGTTCTACCGTTAATTTCTGCCAAAATTGGTACCGCTTGTAGGAAAAGATCGGTTTGAGCCGAAAATATCAATCCTCCGATCCCATACTGGGAACGGGTAAAGTCAATAATTGTATAAGCTTCGAAACCTAGGCCCGCTTGTATAGTAGGCTGAAGGCGGGAAGAAAGAAAATTGGCCCGTCCAAGGATATCGCCATGCGCGTGCTGGTTAGGATCAAAGGCTTCGACTTCGATCGAATATTGATTAAATGATCCCGGTACCAAGGTCAGGGTTTCAATTTGATAGGGATTGAGAAAGCCAATGGAAGGCCCCAATTTAAATCCGCCTTTGACACTAAACGGATTGAGAGAAGAGGGCGCAAACAAAGGCCATTCAACGCCCACGGAGGGAGTTGCTATCATGAGATGATTGAGTTTGCCATAGATGTAGGGCCGACCTTGATCGGCTACTAATGGCTCAATACTGGTCTCTCTCAAATCTTTGACTACAAAAAAGTCTAGATTGAAAGTCCACTGACGATAGGCAGGATCCCCTAGATTGTAAGCTACACTTAATCCCGGGCCCCTGTTGGACATATTGAAGCCGACATTGAGATTTTGAATTGGTAAATCTGAGTCGTCTTGTGCTGAGAGTGGCAGGCAGGCAAATAGCGCCAGCCATAGCATCCAGAAAGATTTTTGCATAAGGGGAAATTGGATAATTTCAATTTACAAATCTATGGGCTTATACCCAACCATAGAACGTATGATAATTCCCTGCGTTTCCTATGCCTTTTGATTCAGGACGATTTGGTAAAATCCTAAAGCAAAAGGGACTTGAATATAACCCTATTCAAGTCCCTTTTGTTTGCGATACTAAGCGGAGCTTAATATGTGCTGATCAGGTCAATATCAAATACCAAAGTTGAGTTGGCAGGAATACCTGGCCGCTCGCTTGCGCCATAAGCTAATTCTGGTGGTACGATGAGCTTTACCTTAGAACCAGTAGGCACTTTGGTCAGGCCTATTTGCCAGCCTCGGATCAAATTGTTGAGGGGGAAGTCTACCACTCCGTCTTTGTCAAAAGAAGAGTCAAAGACCTCGCCACTGGTGAGGTAGCCGTGATAGTTGATGATGACATTACTACCGGGTTTCGGTATCGCGCCAGCACCTTCTTCGACTACATAGATTTGAATACCTTCTACCGTTTTTATTTGGCTAGAGTCAGCGAGAGGGTAGGGAGGTTGAATGCCAGTAGGTGCGCTAGTGGTGGCAGGAGCTGCTTCGGCTGTGGCATTAGCATCTGCAGCAGGGGAGTCGTTCTGCGAAGCAGGCTCAGCACAAGACCAAAATGCAAGGCTAAGCAAGAGGAGAAATGGGATTATCTGTTTCATGTTAGTTGCGGTTTTTCGTCTAAACTGGGTTGATAATTTTTGGAGAGTAAATCGATTAGTTCTTGTTCGGTATCGTCGAGGCTGGTGTGGCTACGACCGCCAGCGGCATAAAAGTGTCCACCGCCATTGAAGTGCTCTGCATAGTCCTTGGCCGAAACCTCTTCGCGACTCCGGAAGCTTAGTTTGACCAATTCGTTGTGCTCTGAGATCAGTACCCCCATCTTGATGCCTTTGAGGCCGAGGGCATAATTGACCAATCCTTCGGTGCCGCCTGTCTTGACATTGAAATCTTTAAATACTTGGCGCTCAAGTTTGATGTAAGCGGTTTCGTATTCGGGCAAGATATGGAGGCAGTTAAGGAAGCAGTATCCAAAAAACTTTAAGCGTTCTGGATCAAATTGCGAATAGATACGGTCATGAATAGCGGTGACATTGATGCCAGTCCCTAAGAGCGTCCCTGCCATATCGTGTACGGCTGGAGTGGTGCTCTTAAATCTAAAAGAACCCGTATCGGTCATCAGACCGGTATAAAGGGGATAGGCGATATCTTCGTTAAGCAACTCCTTATCTCCCATGCCCAATATGAGTCGGTAAATCAACTCAGCTGCAGAGGAGGCCGTATCGTCCCAATACATCAGGTCGGCAAAATCAGTTGGCTCCAAATGGTGGTCAATCATCACGGTCTTGCCCATGGAGTCTGCTACTGATTTTTCAAACTCGTTGATGCGGTGTAAGGAGTTAAAATCTAAACAAAAGATGACGTCTGCTCCTTCAAAGGCCCAATTGGCTCCGTCTGGATCCACAGGGCCGATAATCACTTGATCGCTACCTGGCAGCCATTTCAAAAAATCAGGATAATCGGTGGGAGCGACTACCTTGACCTGATGTCCTTTTTGGGTGAGATAATGATACAAACCCAGAGAGGAGCCAATGGCATCACCATCTGGTTTTTGGTGCATAGTAATCGCTATGCGGGCCGGTGTTTGCAGGAGTGCGGATATTTCTGAAAGCTGTTCTCGCTTCATGTTTGCTATGTTGAAATCTGGCCTGCGAAATTACGAATTGAAAAGCACTTGCGAAAATTGCAATAACCAAGCCTCAACTGTAATTTTGCAGCGATTTTAAAATCTCACATAGCAATAGACATAAAATTATGAGTGGTAACCTCACCCTGACCATTATCAAGCCCGACGCAGTAGGAAAAGGCCATACTGGCAAAATTATCGACCACATCATTTCTGCTGGCTACAAAGTAAAAGCCATGAAAATGATTCACATGAACGAACGTGAAGCTGGTGGATTTTATGATGTACACCGTGAACGCCCATTTTTCAACGACCTTGTTGCTTTTATGACCAGTGGTCCATGCGTGCCTATGGTACTCGAAAAAGATAATGCAGTAACTGACTTCCGTACTTTGATTGGTGCTACTAATCCTAAAGATGCCGAAGCCGGAACGATCCGTGCGCTTTATGCTGAGTCTATCGAAGCCAATGCGATCCACGGTTCTGACTCTGACGAAAATGCGTTGCGCGAAGCGAGCTATTTCTTCAGCGCTCTCGAAATGTTCTAAGCGATATTTCAGGTAAAAATGTTAACACTAGGCGCCGCAAGAGATTGTGGCGTCTTTTTTTTGCTGCTTCGCAGAACGCCTATAATCGGGCTGCGCAAGCCAATCGCTGAGGGTACTACTGGACCTTATCCAACAACTGTTGAGCCTTGAGGGCAAATTCGGTTTCGGTTTTGGCTACCTCTTCGAGGAACGCTAGGCCTCGATCTTTAGATTCGGGTTTTTGTAAATAGGCTAGGGCGAGATACCATTTTGACTGGATCGTAAACAAATGCTCAGGCTGAGCCAAAACAGCCTCAAAGGCAGCAATTGCAGCATCTACTTGAGCTTCGGAGAGATAAATATTGCCCATATAAAACTGAGCTTTGAGCTTTAAATCTGGGTCTTCAATGGTCTGAAGGATCGTCAAAGCTTCTTCATAAGCCACGCCATCGTATAGCAGCAAGGCCTCTTGTAGGCGACTGGAATCGGTATTGATGGCTCCCCCTCTGAGGCGGAGATAAGTAGGGTAGGGCTCAAATTGGGAAATTGCTAAAGTCTGATAGTCGGTTTTAGGGGATAGTTGGTTGATGCCCCAAATGCCTATGAGGACTAAAGCGATCGCTGCCACTGAAATATAAGCCCAGCGCGGGAAAGGTCTAAGAACTGCTTGCTTTTCGCTTTGGATTTGGGCGAGGCCCGCTTCTAAGGCATTGGCTACTGGATCGTTGAGATAGCGCTCCATCTCCTCATGTTGTTGAAGGATCGCAGCCCATTGAGCGTCAGTCTCAATCAGCTTCTCTACCTCCTGCTTTTCGGCTGGCGATAGTTGATTTTGGCGATAAGCCTCAATCTTTTCAAATATGATCTGTTCCTCCATCAAACTTTAGTTCCTGGTAGCGCGGGTCTTGCTGGACCAGCTTAAATAACATTTTTTTGCAAATAAATTTCCTCTTTCTCGTGTAGCCTTCACTACTCATCTCCATCTTTTGCTGTATCTCTTTGATGCTGGCTCCGCCGAACGCTAGGTTTAATAGCTGTTGGCAATCTTGTCCCAGCTCCTTGAACTTTTCTTTATAGAGATTTTGCCGGGCTCTCTCATTGATGGCCTCGACAATATCACTTTGGTCCTCTTTTAATATCTCTGAGCTATCAGTTGTTACCCGCTCGTTTTTGCGCAATTGCTTGAACCACCAATTGCGACAGATCGCAAAGAGTAAGGTATAGAACTGACTCTTGAGTTCAAACTCAGCTTTGATCGCCATCCGATAGAGGCTCATGATGCCTTCTTGAAAGACATCTTCTGCCTCGGCGGCGCTGCCAGAGTTTTTGAGGACAAACTGCTTGATTTTAGGGAAATATAATTTGTAGATCCTTTTCAAGATTTCCTGATCTC
>JBCAWW010000242.1:0-7590 GCA_038534415.1 Bacteroidota bacterium
CTTCCTCCATACGCAGAGAAATGCTATCCTGAAGGGCATGAAGATCGCTAGGATACAAGTTGATTGGTCGGAGCTAGAGCCTCGTCCGGGGGAATACGAACTAAGTGAACTCGAGGCCCAATTACAGGCCAATCATGCTGCAGGCAGAGAAACAATGCTCACCCTTTCCTCTCTCGATAGTGATGCCTATACCATCCCTGAGGATCTCCTCGGGGAAGCGTTCAGCGGAGCTGTACTGCTCGACCGCTACAAAGCTCTGATGGATCGGATTGTGCCGATGATGAGCAATAATAGTGGTTGGTTGATCACGATCGCTAATGAGCCCGATACCCACTTTGAGGAAGATCCTGATCTGTGGAAAGAAGTACGTGATATGGTACGGGAGATGCGGGTGTATATTCACCAACTAGACCCCAATATGGCGGTCAGCATTACGTTGACAGAAGGTGGATTTGCAGCCGGTGTAAAGGGGATTCGTCCGATCGTGAAGGAATGCGATCTGATATGCTTCAATTATTATGGGCAGGGCCTAATGGGAGCATTGGATAGTCCAGATGAAGTGAGAGCAGATTTGGATGAGATTTTCAATGCTTTTCCCGCTATGAACTTGGTCATTCAAGAATTAGGCTGCTCGGCGGGCTATGAGTCTGGCTCGAATATGGAAGGCGCAAATTTGGAGAACCAACGTTTATTCTTTGAAACGGTCTTTGAGTATATGGAGCAACAGCCACGTTTTAGAGCGGCGGTGGTATTTCAGTTGGTAGATTGGTCCCCGGCAACCTCAGGCATTTTTCGCCAAGACTTATTGGACGGTGGAGTCGATGAAGACTTTGTCAATGTCTTTTTGGAATCACTAGAGACGCTTGGCCTGATTCGGTTTAGCGATGGAAGCCCTAAACCTGCTTGGAATGAGTTTCTCAAATGGGTGGAACGTTTTGCGGATTAATGGATGATGATTTGGCCATCAACTGCTTCCTCATAGCAATGGTGCAGGCGAAAGGTTTGGGCGGCCCCTAGTTTTTGTCCGGTCTGGGCTATCAGATAAAGGCCCAGTGCCAAAAAGGCGAGCAAGCTAAATACCCATAGCCCCCAAGGACTTTGAGCAAGACTCCATTGAGAAAAACCGATGATCAGAGAAAATGTAGCGAGTATCCCTAGTGCAGCATAGCCATAAATAAATAAGATCCAGACATTGGGATTGGGACCATAAAGCCCTCGCACTATCTGATTGCCTTGCTCATCTTTGTCCAGTTGTAGTTGCAGTTGAGGAGACCAGAAGTGTTGCTCCTCATTAGGGATCAGTAGGTAGATCTGGTCTTGTTTTATCCTCAATAAGCAAGCAGTGTTATTGACTACTATTTGGTGTTGTAGACGTTTTTGGAGCTCCTGCGGAGAACAACTAATCTGATGCTCAAATCGAGGGCGGATGCGAAAACTACTCATTTTTGTCAGCTAGCCTTTAGGGATGATGACAAAAAATAAAGAAAAAATCAGCGCCTGAAAATGACTTAACTCACTGATAAAAAAGTGGCCTTCCCCCTCGGGAAGGCCGTGCATAACAGGACGGTAAATCACTGATATAAAATTCTTCTGTGCGTCAAATATAAGGAAAATTCGGAATTTACCTTTATTCAAAGCAAGGAATTACCATTTGACAATCTTACCGTTTATTCTTTGTCCTCTAAAGCGAATCTCATAAAGGTAATAACCGCTTGCAAGATCGCTTAAGTCTGTTTGGATGGTTTGATTACCTGCTTCGATTTTGATGCTTTCTTGACTGGCAAGCTTGCCGTCCATTTGATAGATGTTGAGACTAGCAGTACCGCTTTGTGGAGCATTCAATTGGATATTGAATTCACTCTGAGCAGGCGAAGGATAGCTTTGTAAAAGGACCAATTCGCCAGCAGGGAAGACTTCCACTTCGACATTGTCTGAGTAGGTAAAGCCGCCATCGATATCAACCTGTTTGATGCGGTAAATTTGTACACCAGCAGGAGCATTTTGATCTGTGTATTGGTAGTAGCGAGGGGTTTCGCTATATCCGGCAGCTTGTTGCTGATTCACACTTTGAAATACTCCTTGCTCACTTTTACGCTCCAGACTAAAGTAATCGGTATCCCACTCTTGCAAGGTTTGCCAGTTGAGATAGACGATGCCAGCAGGGCTAAGCTCGGCTTGTAGGCTAAGTCCTTCTACCGGTAGCGCTGATACCGGTGTACCTAAAGCAAAGGTAGAGAAGGTATTAAACGGAGCTTGATAGGTGGTAAAGGTGCCTTGTGTCCCAACCGTGGTAACTCCAATTTCTACCTGTGGATCCGCAGTAGCAGTTGCGGGTGAATTGGCACCATCGCGGCGATACACTTTTAGCTGAGAAGCTATGTCAGCCTCGGCCAATGCAGTGCCCTCACTGGTATTGATAAAGTTGGTGATAGCGGTCAAGTCAGCGGCCGAAAGATAAAAGGTTACGGTATAATCTCCGCCAGTTAGGACTGTTGGCGTTACTTGCCATTCTGGATCAGCAAAGTAGGGCTGACCCGTAAGATTGGTATTTTGGGACTCGCCTAGACCAAAGGTCGCAGCACCAGAGGTAGAACCATGGTCTGTCGCTCCATTATTGGTGATATCTAGGATGATTTCATCATTTGGATTGAGGTAAGTGCGCGTCTGATTAGGCCCCAGATTACAAGTATAAGTAGAGTTTACGATGGTAGGGGTAAACGTTCCGCGCAGCGTATTGATAAAAGCAGTGTTGGCGGCGCTATTGCCTACTCCCGGAGTTGAATTGGTACTGGCTACTACCACCTCCCAATTGTTGGCTAGTTTTGGGTCATCATTATAGGCATTGGTGAAGGCATAAGTGGTATTATTGCCATTGAGGGAGAAGTGGCCCGCACCCTCATCATAAATGCCAAAGTCAGGATGGTTTTCCGTCCGCATTTGGCAGGGAAAAACCCCAATATTACCACTACAACCACTTCCGATATTGGTGCCATAAGAAATACCATGCTGGAAAACTGCTCCAGGATTTCTTATTTGGAAACCATCACTACCATTTAAAAAAGAGATGAAATCCCAGCAAGGATCTTGGGTAGTAGCGGGATAGCTTGGGTCGCCAATAGTCGGCGCTGAGTCAAAAGCATCAAAATAATCATTGACCGTTGGGCTCCCACAACCTAAGCCAAAGCCTGGGGCAAAAATAGGACAGACATATACTAAGTCACCATTGGCATCAGTTGGGTCCGCAGCGGGTAAGCCCGGGTCAGGGGTAGTACTATTGTAAACAATAATGATAGCGCCAACGGGTACTTTTTCCCAATTACAATCATTAGAGAAGGCAATGTAACCATCAGCGATCCCAAGACCACTAGAGCTGCCATCGGAAAAGACGCCATTATTATCATCGATGATATATCCTCGCAAATCTAAGGTAGTCCCAGGAGTACCTATCACGAGCATTTCCGCCCATTCTTGAGTCCCTGTGGCCCCTTGAGAAATCTCATTGACAAATAGTCCTGTCCGCGTTTCTGTGATCACTACTCGGTGATTGGTCGTCAAAAGGTTTGCCGTGCCCAAGGCAAGGGCCAAGTTTAGGTTGAGGTATTCTTCATTATCTCCTAATCCATCGTCTACTATGTTTAGGCCTGTCAGGGTCTGGGTGTTGGGATAGGCAGCAGCTGCGCTGAACACCAAGCTCTGAGGGGTGAATGTGTAATCCGTAGTAGGGGTAGCCGTACCTGTGCCGGCATCTGTGATATCTATCGTTACATCAGCGGCCGGGGCAGCGTCCATCGTAACGGTAATAACATTGGCCCCTGTTGTCTCGGGAGTAGAGGAGGCTGCTACGCTAAAGCCTACTTGCGCAGTAGGTGCAACGCCTGCGATATAAGTCCCCAGTGGAAAGGGAGTCGCCGCGGTGCCATTTGAAATTTCTGCATCCAAGGCATTAGGACTTGAGTAAGACCAGCTTCCCGGCACAAATGTGGTACCATCAGGACCTGTACCATTGGCTCTGTAAGCCCAACCGTCTAAATATTCCCAGGCTTGGCCAGTACCATCGACATTGATATCTCCAAATACATCTTCAACTGTCCCACTACAAAATAGCTCAATCGCGTCATCGCCATTAATGCCCATTGCAGCTGTGGTATAATCAGGGTTAAAACCGAAGAAATTGTTAAACTCTGTTGCCTCTGAGGCTACATAAATAAAAGTACCAGCCGTTGCGGGAACCGCAGGGAAAGTAAATTCTTCTCCATCAGAACCACCGCCATTATTGGCAGATCCCAAGCCGTAAATGCTGAGGTTGGCAATATTATTGACAATGTAGAGCTCGACACCTTTTGGGGTCCCACCAGTTAGTGGTCCATCAAAGACTCCCGTGATAATGATATTACCACATTGAGCCCAAAGTGAGCCCGAAGCAAATACAGCAAATAAGAAAAGTAAATGTTTTTTCATAGCGTAGGGGTGTTGTTAAAATCCGATTTGTATTATCCTTTGTCTAAAATATGACACAGGCGTTAAATTATTTTAACCAAATGCTGATATTATTAATTAAGTGGTAAATCAGACTTCCTGAAATTGCAAGAAATTCAACGGAAAATATCCGCCATATGAGGCTGTAGATTTCATTTATTCTTAAAAAGCCCTTAAACTTGCGCATCATCGAACTAGCAAGGGTATATGTTTAATTATAAGGCAATCTTCAACGTATTAGGGATTTTGGTGGGTTTGAGCGGGATTGCGATGTTGCTGGCCGTACCCTTTTCCGTTTACTATGGCTCGGATGACCTAACCGCAATTCTTTATTCTAGCCTAGGCACCGTCCTGATTGGCGCTTTGACTTGGACCCTGACCAGAAAAGGCGCAAGGTCAGAGCTCAAAAAACGAGATGGTTATTTGGTCGTAACCCTCGGTTGGATCGCGATGTCGCTGATCGGAGCCCTGCCTTATTACCTCGCCAAATTTACCGTAGGAGAAGGCTATCCGATCGAAACTTTTACCGATGCTTTTTTTGAAACTATGTCTGGCTTTACCACTACGGGAGCCACCATCCTCGGTGAACAAATAGAAACTTTGCCCCATGGACTCCATTTTTGGAGAGCGATGACTCACTGGATAGGGGGCATGGGAATCATCGTTTTGACCATTGCCATCTTGCCGCTCCTAGGGATTGGAGGCATGCAGTTATACGCCGCCGAGGTACCGGGACCTACCCCTGACAAACTCACGCCCCGTGTCAAAGAAACCGCCAAGCGTTTGTGGATTATCTACTTCTCACTCACTGCGGCAGAGATGCTTTTGCTATGGGTGGGTGATATGAATTTTTATGAGGCCTTATGCCATGCCATGGCTACACTTTCAACCGGCGGCTTCTCTACTAGCCAGGCGAGTTTGGGAGGCTTTAGTGCGTATAGCCAATATGTGGTGACTGTTTTTATGTTTTTGGCTGGAACCAACTTTGCCTTGACCTATTTTGCACTTCGAGGAAAACCGATGCGACTCTGGGCCAATGAGGAGTTTCGATACTATCTTTTTATCAGTTTGATATTGATTGGAGTGGTAATGGGTGTCTTACTTTATAACGGTACCTACGGCATCGAAGAATCGTTCCGCGCAGCGGCCTTTCAAGTCATCTCCGTTGTAACCACTACTGGTTTTGGCACCGAAGCCTTTACCGATTGGGGCAATGTGCTCACAGTCCTCTTTTTTATCCTGATGTTTTCGGGTGCTTGTGCGGGCTCGACTAGTGGAGGCGTTAAGTTTGTCCGCACCCTGTTGGTTACCAAAAACAGTTATTTAGAGCTCAAACGTCAAATCCATCCGAAGGCAATCTTGCCCGTTCGCTTCAACAATAAAGCTGTCAATCAAGACACTATTTCCAAGATTGTGGCCTTCTTCTTGATCTTCATATTGCTTTTTGTATTTGGTACTTTTGTGATGTCCTTTATGACGCCTGATTTTTCTACGGCCTTAGGTACTGTAGCCGCGACCTTAGGTAATATTGGACCGGGTATCGGAGAAGTTGGGCCTCAAGATGCGATCAATTTTGCTCGGATTCCAGATTTTGGTAAATGGTTTTTGTCCTTTTATATGCTGCTGGGACGTTTGGAACTCTTTACCGTACTTATGCTGATAACGCCCTTCTTCTGGCGTGAAAAATAGATACTATGCATCCCGAAAAGACTACTTTTATCCGCGAGACCTTCCCTGAAAAATTATCGCAACTAAAGGCAGATACGCAGCCTGATTGGGGGATTATGACGCCTCAACATATGGTAGAACACCTTAGTGGTGCCTTTGCGATGAGCCGTGGTAAGTTCAATTTCCCCTTGATTATTCCCAAAGAAAAGGTTCCCCAAAGACAAGCCTGGCTGCGTAGTGATAAGCCATTTGGTAAGTCGGTCAATGGAATTGGGCTCGAAAAGGGCAAATTGATCCCTTTGCGATTCGCGAATCTCGAACAGGCCGTGGAAAAGCTACTAGCTGAAATCCCCAAGTTTTATGATTTTATGGCTGCTTTAGATGAGGGAGCTACCTTTTTGCATCCCGCCTTTGGCGAACTCAGCCCCGTGGATTGGGAACAATTTCACTACAAACATATGTTTCATCACTTAGTCCAATTTGGACTCCTAGAGGCCCAAGAAAGCCTTTAATGGAGGAACTGGTTTGCTAAGTTTTTAGATCATTTATCTTCAAAGCATTTCAAATTTGAGTGATTATAAGTTTTGCCCGCGCTGCGGAACGCCTCTAATCGAAGCAGAGCATGGGGGACGCTTAAGAGCTGCCTGCCCTGACAAAGCTTGCGGTTTTGTGCATTGGAATAATCCCGTACCAGTGGTGGGCGCTATCGTTGAAAGAGATGGTTATTTGATCTTTGTGCAAAGCATCGGTTGGCCTGCGTCTTGGTATGCTTTGGTTACCGGTTTTTTAGAAGCAGGCGAGCATCCTGATGAGGCCGTATTGAGAGAGGTAAAAGAAGAAATCGGTCTCGATGCCAAGATTGGTAGCTTTATAGGGATGTATGAATTTCACCGACGCAATCAGCTCTTGTTGATTTATCATGTGGTCGCAGAGGAGGGGGATATCAAATTAGACGAAACCGAACTTTCCGATTATAAATTTGTGCCCATCGAGAAGGCTCAACCTTGGCCTGCTGGAACAGGCGTGGCCTTGCGAGATTGGTTGAGAACCCGCGGCTACGAACGAGAGTTTATGCAGTTCCCTCCAAAATAATGAGAAGCCCCAATGTGAAATTGTGAGCGCTTATATGCAGAAAGCCCTCGGCAAAATCTGAGCGTTCTGCGAAGCAGAAAAAATAAAAAGCCCCCTCAAATCGAAAATTGAGGGGGCTTTGCTTTTGCAATTAAATACCGAGACAAAAGTAAAGGGTACTAAGTAATGCCAAAACGATCCTAAGGACTTTTTATGGCCGATTTTTAGCAGCCTAGGTACGTTACTTTCCTGTATAACTATTTCAGAAGAAGCCGTGATACACAAACGTTTCATTCTGAAATAGTTATACAGGAAAGTAAAGGGTACTAAGTAATGCCAAAACGATCCTAAGGACTTTTTATGGCCGATTTTTAG